>DASRMZ010000283.1:0-2246 GCA_035647675.1 Thermoclostridium sp.
AATTCTCAGAAAGTATATCGGTTGCTAAAAACACCATGGCATAAAAAACATTACCTCCTGTAGCACCTATTCCAAAAATGACTATTGATTTGTTGACCAAGATGTTCATCATCACTACACTGCCTGCAATAATGGCTATCAGTCCGTCTTTACCAAAAACCTTATAAGAAATAGTTAAACCTGCCAATCCTATAACTGCCCAACCAAGAAATAATAATCCGTTCATGCTTATATATTATGAGAATGCTAATCTGTTTGTGAGAGAGGGTGCAAATTTCGGAAATTATATTGGATTTGCAAATATAGAAGCTTTTAGCTTTCCGTCAACAGCTTACAACTTTTAGCTCACAGTGCTTAGCAATCACGTTCAATATTGTACAGAACATTGCGGCTAGCGTTACTGCCTTACGAAACATGATTGGTTTATTCGCTATGCACACCTCTACCCCACCTCAGTGATTACTCATTACTATTTACCTAAAAAAGAAAGTTGTACAATTTATCGACTCCCTCTTGATGTTTTTGCGGATCAGCTTTTATAAGGTTAGCGATATTTTTCAACTTCCACTTAACTGAAGGGTAAATACTTAAATCTCCTGCGCAACATTCGCTCCAAGTAGGATTTCCTTTTTCAAAAGATATTAAAAATGCTTTATCTGTATTGGTTAAGCTAAAATTCACTTTTTCTATCAACTCCTTACGTGCTCTTTCATAATCTGAATACAAAAAGGGGACATCAGACATACCTGCAAACTGATTTTCCAATGCTTTTATCTGATTTATTACATTAGGTTGAAGGGACTCTATAATAGGTTTATCACTCCCTAACAAGCTGAATATAAATCCTTCTTTCACCTCGTCAAATGATTGGATGTTCATATAGTTACAATCAAACAAGTCTCGTGGATGCTGACGACTTAATGCAGCTGCAATTTTTCCTCCATAAAGTTGACTATATGAAACAGTGCGTGCCTTACAAGTCATTTTATATACTTTTTGAGCTTTTTCGCATAGCTCATAATCCTCTAACTCCCCTATAACACCTCGTTTAATACCATTCACCTCTATCACAACCATTGCTCCATCTAAGACACAATGCAATTTCAACACTTTAAGCTTGTGAATTATTTTCACACCAGGTATAGTTTTTTTAATGCTTGCGCTTAATGTTTTCAGATGTTGATTAATATCTTTAAAACTCTCGTCTCTACTTTTAATTGGGATATAAGTAAGGTCTATATCAACAGAGTATCGAGGCATGTTTTTATGAAACAAGTTAATAGCTGTGCCACCATGAACTGCAAAATCTTTAATACGATATACAGACGGCATAATCCTTATCAAGAGGGCAACTTGTTTTTTATAAATATCATTAATCATATTCGTATAGCTCTTTAGGTACGGTTATTTTATACTTGGCTATAAATACGCCTCCTTTTACTAATTGCAACTTAGAAGTGCCCAAATTGAAACTTGAAGTATCGAGCACATCGAACCAAAAATGACCTGCTTTTTCTGCCATATAAAGAAGCATACGCTTTACCCTTAAATTCTTTGTTGTTTCAAGTAAGTTTTGAATTACTTCTGAACGCAGTGTAGTTAACTGCTCCATTATATAGTATAAGTCCATATAATTATATTGTTGTGGAGCAAGAAGTAAACACTCTAGGAATGCTTGTTCAGGTGTAGATATTAACAACTCTAATTCATCTTTCTGAATAATTGTTACCTGAGGTACAGAAAAAGTATCTGTGCTAAAAGTCTTAATTGTTTTGTCAAAAACTTCACTTTGCATCCAAACAGGAGTATTTTGCTTTGATGAATAAGCAACCATAAGCAAAGGCTTTCCCATTGGCACATAATGATTGAACCCAACTAATTCTAAAGCTGAATGTGCTGCTATACGAAACTCTTTCCCTAATTGTTGGTTATAACATTGCAACGCAGCATATGCAGATAAAGATTCACCTGTACGAAACATCACACCATTTGCCAAAGAGGTTAACCATCCAGAATTTCGGTACTTTTTAATCAATTGATCTGAATACCCTTTTTCTTTTAACCATTTGGAGAAAAACAAACCGTTTCGTGTACCCAATTTAAGCAATTGGTTTATTTTATTTGAATTATCTATACTCATAGTTTATAATTGAAGCTAAAACTCAACTACAAATATATATTATATTTATCACATAACAAGCAAAATAGTTGATATTTATCACCACATCTATACCTAAAGTGTATAA
>DASRMZ010000284.1:0-3092 GCA_035647675.1 Thermoclostridium sp.
AATTTGTTGAGTCTGATACTGGAGAATCTGCCAGAAATGAGGCTTGATAATGGCTTATATTTAAAACAAGGGAATATAATCCACCTGGACTTATTAGTTATTGTTTTTTAGAAAACTACCCCAAATTCAAACATATTTATATACGCTGTATTTGTTTTGGTTGAATTAGCATTTCAAATAGCTTAATATATTATTTGGACCGAGCTATTGGTAAACTAATTCAGTAGCAAGTGGTAAAAAAGACTCATTGACATTCGCAGCAATGATTAAAAAGTTTTTATGAATGTTAATAATACTAGTGGAATACTGGAGGCATTTACTTGCAAATAGATATTGTAAACTTAGGTAAAATGGAATATTCGAAGGCTCTTTCGATACAAACACAGCAGTGGGAAAGGGTATCACAAGAAGAAGGACGAGATACTTTGTTTCTTGTTGAGCATCCACCAGTTTTGACAATGGGAGTTAGAGGCAATAAAGATAATATAATTGTACCCGAAGAAGAATTAACCCGTATGGGCGTTTCTATTGAGCAAATAAACAGGGGTGGGGATGTTACATATCACGGGCCTGGCCAGGTAGTAGGGTATCCAATTATGAACTTAAAAAACTACGGTAAGGACATACATTACTTTGTAGAAAGAATGGAAAATACTTTTATAAGGCTCTTAAAGGATGATTATGGAATTACGGCTGTCAAAGGCGAGAAAACATATACCGGTGTATGGGTGGACAAGGATAAAATAACAGCCATTGGAATTCAGGTTAGGCGCTGGACAACCATGCATGGTTTTGCCTTTAATGTAAACACTGAGCTTTCGCATTTCAATTGGATTGTACCCTGTGGGCTAACTGACAGGGGGGTAACATCCATACAAAAGCTTACAGGTAGGGAGCAGGATATGCAAAAGCTCTTTATAAGAACTGCGGAAGTATTTTGTGATAGTTTCGGTGCCAAGCCAAATTATGTGAAGTCTAATTTCGTGGAGGACAATAATGAATAGAGTACCAAAGCCCGAGTGGCTTCGTGTAAAGGCACATTCAATAAGCGGTCTTGAATTAGTTGAAAGCATGATGAAGGATCTTCATCTTAATACAGTATGTGATGAAGCTGCTTGTCCTAATCGCGGTGAGTGTTTTGGTAGAAAAACTGCAACATTTATGATTTTAGGAAGTGTCTGCACTAGACATTGCACCTTCTGCAACGTTTCAAAGGGCGAATCACAGCAAGTAGATGAAAATGAGCCAGAGAATGTGGCAAAAGCGGTTAAGGCACTATCGCTCAAGCATACCGTCATTACTTCGGTGACTCGTGATGACTTACCGGATGGAGGAGCCGAGCATTTTGTAAGAGTTATACAATCCATAAGAAGCAAAACACCAAGCGTTACAATTGAGGTTTTAATTCCAGATTTTCAGGGCAATGAAGATGCATTAAAAAAAGTAGTAGATGCGCATCCAGACATTATTAATCACAATATTGAGACAGTACCAACCCTTTATAAGGAGGTACGTCCCCAGGCGGATTATCAGCGTTCATTGAATGTATTAAAAAATGCTAAGAGCATGGATAAATCAATCTATACAAAATCAGGCATTATGTTAGGTCTTGGCGAAAAAGAGGAACAGGTTTTATCCGTGCTACGTGATTTACGGGGAATGGATTGTGACTTTTTAACGATTGGTCAATATTTGGCTCCATCAGCAAAGCACCATCCAATAGTAGAATATATTCACCCCGATAAGTTTAAAGATTATGAGAAGGAAGCATATAAAATGGGCTTTTTGTACGTGGCATCAGGCCCTTTGGTAAGAAGTTCATATATGGCTGATCAAGCATTAAAAAAGTAGGACATAAATGGCTGCTCGAGCACTAAATCGAATACATGCCTTAAATTGTTAGCATTGATGTGTATGGAAACTAGTTTTTCCCTTGTTGGGATTCTTTAATAGTTAGCCTTTTGTGAACACAGCATATGATTTCATTGTGTGATTTTCACAAATTTATCTTTTTCTAAACTCGCCCGGTGTTTTGTGGGTGAGTTTTTTAAATACTTCATAAAAAAACTTCACATCCCTAAAACCAACCTGGTGTGCGATATCAATAACCTTCATATCGGTGTTCTTCAGTAGACTGCATGCCTCATCAACTCTTAAGTTTTGAATATAGTCGGTAAAGTTGATGCCTGTTACATCTTTAAATAGTCTACTGAAATAATTCTTGCTAATAAATGATTTCACAGCCAGATCTTCAAGGCGTATGTCCGTGTTATAGTTATTTCTTAGGTATTCAACTGATTGAAAAACCAGCTGCTGATTCTGTGTTGAGATATTGCTTTGTCGATTGTTGTCCATGAGGCGGAATATCTTCACAATTAACTCAATTAAATAAGCTCGAATAATTTCGATGTATCCTTTGTTCATGTTTTTGTATTCTTCATACATCTTATGAAACAAATCTCCAATATCCCTGTATTCTGTACCTTTTAGTCTAAGATCTGCATTTTTAGGACTTTCCTCTGGGAATATGGATTTGAAAAGAAAAGAGGAAGAGATATCCTGAAAGTACATACTTCCCAATAGTGAAGAATCCAAAAATTTAGGCATGAAAACACAGTTGTATACTATTGGCTCAGTGCCATCGTTAGGGTCGGCGAAAAAACCATGGGGTATATCATAATTTACAATAAAAAGATCACCTTTTTTAGTATTAAATTTATGATCGCCAACAACATGAAGACCTTTTCCGAGGATAACATAGGCAATCTCAATAAAGTCATGCTTGTGCATAATTCCATCAAACTGTTTCAATTCATCTGAACGATTAACGTAAACAAGTTCGTTCTCACGAAACAAACTTTTGCCTGTTAATGTCGGGAATAACTCTGATATCATTTTGAACCTACCTTATTAATAGAACCTAAAAATCTAACATTGTAAAATGCTTGGTAAAGAATAGTGGTTTATGCCTAAAAAAATAATAACATATACCAATGATTATGAAAAGGATTTTTGATATGATATTATTGGATTAAAGCCAGTTATGTTACAGTTCACACTCGCACATACCTTTGCTGTCATCCAAGGGTATC
>DASRMZ010000285.1:0-23330 GCA_035647675.1 Thermoclostridium sp.
GGTTTAACATAATAACTAAAGATAAAAATTAAAAGTACACAAGAAAAAAGCTTAATAAACAAAAGATAACACAAAGTAATTTAACTAAAGATAACATAAGAAAATCTAACAAGGTTTTCATAATTTTACTAAAGATATAAAAATACTAAAGATAACAGTTTTATTCACTAAAGAAAAGTATTTTACAAATGACAAAAGTTTATTTACAAATGAAGAGAAGAACAAACTTTACAAAAGAAAAAAGAGAAAAATTTTACGAAAGACAAATTAGAACCGCAAAAAAAAGCTTTCTATTAAAAGCAGTGTTCTAAAATTATTAAAGCTTCATATTTAGACTACCCGTGGCCAATTATTTTGGCCATGGGGTTATTGTTTTCAACAGCTTGCTTTTATGAAGGATGCATGGCAAAAGCCTTTTAAAGAAGGGATGATACGAATGAAATATAGAAATAGCTATATTTATGGGTCTGCTGCACCACAACTTAATGAGCCTCAGCAAACACCTGAAAGGCAAGCCAAAACCAATCGTAACCCTGTACATAAAAAAACAGTAGTTACTGAAATTGAAGTTGAAATTCTTCCAGTAGCACAAATGATTATTTGTATATTAATTGCTTTTGCTATTTTTTCTACAATAATTTATAGGTTTGGTACAATTACAGAAATGAATTGCGTACTTTCGGCGCTGAATGAAGAATACGAGACATTAAAAGACGATAATCGTAAACTACAAGTTAGCATTGGTTCAACCATAAATCAGGAAAACATTCGGAAGATTGCCCAAGAGCGCTTAAATATGAAAACACCTGATAGCTACCAAAGAATTCCGATTGAAGTTCCTAAAGTTAATTATAGTACGCTTGCTATAGTAGAACAGGAGGCGGAACAAATAGATTTCAAATCTATTTTATTATTTTTAGGAATTGAATAAAGACTTTTGTGATGTAACATCGCGAAATGCTCGAATAAATTGAAAAAAATAAAATTGGAGTCAATATGGGAGTGTGTTCTGAATATATATGAATTAAGAAACTTCTTGGGACAATGGATTGAATGGCAAAGAAACGAATATCTTCGTGGATGCGACAATCTATAGTCCTTTTTTACGATATACTACTTTTTATTGCCCAGCGAAAGGCGGATGTGATTTGCCCTCTAAATTGTTAAAGGTAAAGAAACGATCACTTGTTTTGTTAATTACATATTCCATTTTAGTTATAGTACTAATTTTAAGACTTGGTTACTATCAAATTGTAATGGGCGAAGAATATTCAATAAAAGCGTATGATATACAGACTAGGGAGAGGATTATTAATCCCAAAAGAGGTACAATATTTGATTGTAATGGAAAAGGTCTAGCAATAAGCGCTTCGGTAGAGACCATCTCTGTAAATCCAGCTGACTTTAAAGATAAAATGAAAGATAATCCTGAAAAAGTAGATCAAATTGCTTATGATCTGGCTCAAATATTGGATATGACTCAGGATGATGTGAAGAAAGCATTAATACCGAACATCAGCTGGTCGTTTATAAAAAGAAAAATTGATAAAGACGTTGGTTTACAAGTTCGTGAATATCTTATTGAAAACAATATTGATAGTATATACGTAGACGAGGATTCTAAACGCTTTTATCCTAACGAAACGCTCTCATCCCATGTTTTAGGTTTTACCGGTGATGATGAACAGGGATTGAACGGAATAGAAAAAACATTTGACGAAGCATTAAGCGGAAAGACTGGTATGGTTATGAGCCAATTTGATGCCAGGGGTCGTCAGGTAAAATATAGCCCGGAAACCTATGTTGAACCCATAAATGGATATAATTTATATTTAACAATAGATGAGACCATTCAGTATTTTACAGAAAAGGTGCTAGAGCAAGCAATGCTAGACTATAATTTAAAGCGGGGAGCGGCAGCAATTGTAATGCAACCTAAAACGGGGGAGATTCTTGCAATGGCATCAAAACCAGATTATAACCCCAATGATCCATTTGGCAAACCAAGCTTTTTGGAGGATGTGGAATGGCAAGGTAGATCCAGCAGTGAGGATGTAAACTTTTTATTTGAAACAGTATTTAGAAATAAAGCTTTAATGGATACATATGAGCCAGGATCTACATTTAAAGCCGTTACTGCAGCAGCCGCACTTGAAGAAAATGTTGTTACAACTAATACAGAATTTGTTTGTAACACAATTCATCTTGCTGGTCATAATATTAATTGCTGGAAGGCTGGGGGGCATGGTGCTGAAACATTTCGTACAGGGGTATATAATTCGTGTAACCCGGTTTTTGTAAAAACTGCAATGGCCCTTGGGGTAGACAAATTCTATCAATATATTGATAGCTTTGGTTTAAAAGAAAAGACGGGTATAACGTTAAATGGTGAACCTGCAGCTAGTGAATACCAGTGGCATAAGGATCCCAAGGAAATAGACATGGCTGTTAGTTCATTTGGACAGCGTTTTACTATTTCCCCTTTGCAATTGGTAATGGCATACTCAGCAATTGCTAATGGCGGAGATCTTATGAAACCAATATTAGTGAAACAAATTAGTGACAGTGAAGGCAACATAATTGAAAAAACTGAGCCACAGGTAGTAAGGAAGGTTATTTCAAAGCAAACCTCGGATACGCTTTGTGATATACTCGAAGGCGTTGTATCTGAAGGGACAGGTAAGAATGCATATGTTAGTGGATATAGGGTAGCAGGAAAGACCGGAACATCTGAAACGTTAGAAACTGACTCTGAAGGTAGGTATATTGCTTCATTTGCATGTTTTGCGCCAGCAGATGATCCCCAAATAGTTCTTTTGTTGATCTTAGACCATCCTCAGGTTTATCCACATTCAGGTGGCATGATAGCAGCACCACTTGCAGGCAAGCTGGCAGAGGAGATACTTGATTATTTAGGTGTGGAAAGAGAATATACCGAGATGGACAAAGAGTTAATGCTTAAGGAAATGTATGTACCAGAAGTACGCAACTATAAGCTTTCCGATGCTAAAATAAAGCTAGATAATTATGAGTTAAATTATGTTATTGAAGGTGAGTATGAAAACGAGGATGTGCTCGTAGTTGAGCAGACACCAAAGCCAAACAGTAGTGTACCAAGTGGTTCTACGGTAATATTGTATACATATAAGCCTGAAGAAGAGGTCAAAGTAACGATGCCCAATGTTTTAAATAAAGAAATAAGTGAGGCTGCAAAATCATTAAAGGATGCAGGATTGAATATAAAGGTACAAGGAATTGGTCAAGCTCACAGGCAGGAGTATGAGCCTGGTCAGGAGCTAAATAAAGGTCAGGTTGTAGTTATCTGGTTTGAGCACACTGATACTGATTAGTTAACGGAGGCGAGTTTATGGAGCTAACAAAATTAATAGAGGGATTGGATATTATAGATATTCAAGGTTCCACCAATAAACAGATTTCAAGAATTGTATATGATTCGAGAAGGGCAGTGCCTAAATCATTATTCGTGTGTATAGATGGTTTCAAAACCGATGGGCACAAGTTTATACAATCTGCAATTGATAATGGAGCTAGCACCTTTATAGTTCAAAAGGATGTTCCGATTATGGACGGTATAACCATAATAAAGGTTAAGGATACGCGCTATGCATTGGCTCATGTGGCATCAGCGTACTTCGAACACCCTTCAATTGATTTTACGCTTATAGGTGTTACAGGGACGAAGGGTAAGACGACGATAACTTATATGATAAAATCAATCCTTGAGCAAGCCGACCAAATGGTAGGGCTTATAGGAACTGTTGCCAATGTTATAGGATGCGAAAAAATGCCAGCTCAAAGAACCACGCCCGAGTCCTTGGACCTACAGGAAGTGTTTGATAATATGAAGTGTAGAGGTGCAGAGACAGTTGTTATGGAGGTATCATCCCAGGGTCTGAAGCTAAATCGAGTGGCGTGCTCTGATTTTGATATTGGTGTTTTTACAAACTTTTCTGAGGATCATATAGGTGGAGATGAACATCCCGACATGGAAGACTACTTGAATTCAAAAATAAAGCTTTTTTCAATGGCTAAAAGTGGACTTGTAAATGTTGATTGCGAATATTCAGATAGAGTTTTAGAAGGTCGCAAATATGAATGTATGACTTTTGGGGTTGCAAATAAGGCGGATATATCAGCCAAGGATATAGTAACAAGTGCTGACAGCGTAGAGTTTTTTGTAACAACACCTTGGTTCAGTAGAAATATTGTCGTATCCGTCCCTGGAATGTTTAGTGTATATAATGCCTTAGCAGCAATTGGTGTTGCCGGGATGATGGGAGTTGCCCCAGAGCATATTGTAAATGGATTAAAGGACATTCACATTCCTGGAAGGGCAGAAATTGTGTCCACTCCTAACAAACCATATACTGTAATGATAGATTATGCACATACTCCAGATAGTCTTAGGAATATTTTGCAAACAGTTAAAGACTTTGTTCCTAATAGACTCATAAGTGTTTTTGGATGTGGCGGTGATCGAGACCGAGGGAAGAGGCCCCAGATGGGCAAAATTTCTGGAGAAATTGCAGACATAACAATAATTACATCTGATAATCCAAGGACAGAGGAGCCCATTGATATTATAAAAGATATCGAAAAGGGCATAAAAGAAACAGATGGACAATATAGTATTATTCGGGACAGAACAAAAGCCATTCGCCATGCAATTGAGATTGCTCAAAAAGGTGATATAATTGTGTTAGCAGGAAAAGGTCATGAGACATACCAAATATTCAAAGACAAGACCATCCATTATGATGAACGAGAAATTGTAATAGAAATTCTCGAGAGTATGGAGTGATAAATATGCAAAGATTACAGTCGAATAAAATATGTCAATGGATTAATGGCAGACTCATAGGTGATGAACTTGTAAGTGTGGATAAAGTAAGTACTGATACAAGGGCTTTGGTAGAGGGCAGTCTTTTTGTTGCCATCCGCGGCAAAAGCTATGACGGCCATGAGTTTATTGATCAAGCCTTTGAAAAAGGAGCCATGATTGTTATATCTGAAGAAGAACATGTTGTTAGTGAGGGCACAGCTTTAATTATTGTCGAAGATACAATAAAAGCTTTAGGTGAGCTTGCAAGAAATTATATCAAATGCTTTGATATACCTATTATAGCAATCACAGGTAGTGTCGGAAAAACAACATCTAAGGAAATGATAGCTCAAGTACTCTCTACCCAATACAATGTACATAAGACCAAGGGTAATTTCAACAACCATATTGGATTGCCCCTGTCTGTGCTTGAACTAAACAAAGATCATGATGTAGCGGTTTTTGAAATGGGCATGAATGCAATTGGTGAAATAGATTATCTTTCAAAGATTATTAGACCTGACATTGGAGTGGTTACGAATATTGGTATTTCGCACATAGAAAAGTTGGGCTCTAGGCAAAATATTTTCAGTGCTAAACTTGAAATAATTCATGGGATGAAGGATAATAGTAAACTGATCCTAAATGGGGATGATGAACTTCTATCAGGGCTTGAGGGTTTACTGCCAATGCCTGTTTCTTTTTATGGAATTAATGAAAATAGTGATGTATATGCTTATGGTATAGAATCTATGGGTGAGAGTGGAGTAAGATTTAATATCGAAATTGGAAATCAGGAAGTTAAGATAATTCTACCCGTTCCCGGGATTCACAATGTATCTGGTGCATTGACAGCTGTAGCCTGCGGATTGGAGCTTGGAATTTCAAATGAAAACATAAAAAAAGGGCTTGCACAGTATTCTAATGAAAAAATGAGGCTTAACATATTTCAATATGATGGTGTGAAGATAATTAATGATTCATATAATGCAGCCCCCGACTCGACGATGGCAGCAATAACTGTTTTAAGAGAAGTGGCTGGCGCAAGACGGAGTATTGCAGTACTTGGAGATATGTTTGAGCTGGGTGAATATGCAGCGCAAGCACATGAAGATGTTGGAGCATTTGCTGTTCGAGAGAATATAGATTATTTAATCGCAATAGGAGATCTTGCTAAGGATTACGTTATAGGGGCAGTGAAGGCAGGTATGAGTGATAATAACATAAAACATTTTTCGAATTCTGAAAGTGCAGTTGGTTTTCTTAAAGGGTTCATAAAGCTTTATGACGTAGTGCTTTTTAAAGGTTCAAGGGGCATGAACTTAGATAAAGTAATAGAAAATATTTTTGGAATATCCGACAGTGTTGCTAAATAAACCGGGAGGATAAGTATGAAGATACCAAGTCAAATAATAGTATTTATTCTTACATTTGTGCTTGCTATACTAACGGGATTTGTTTTAATTCCGTTACTTAAAAAGTTTAAGTTTGGTCAAACCATAAGGGACGATGGTCCTAAAACTCATCTAGTCAAGCAGGGGATACCTACAATGGGTGGGTTTGTATTTCTTATCCCTGCTATTATTATTTGCGGGTATTATGCATTAAGTGACAATGATATGGCAGCTCTACTTTTAACAACACTGGGGTTTGGGCTTGTTGGGTTTATTGATGATTACCTAAAAATTAAACGCTATAATAAAGACGGGTTAAAACCGAAACAAAAGATGCTGGGTTTGTTAGCAGTATCTGCATGTTTTACAGCTTATGTGGTTACAATGACAGATGTGGGTGAAAAAACAATCATTCCTTTTATAGGTATTGATAATCCAATAGCAGTTCCGATTGCTATATTTATTCCATTTTGTATTTTCATTCTTTTAGCTTATTCTAATGCTGTGAACTTAACAGATGGTTTAGATGGTTTAGCCGGTAGTGTAACGATGCTCATATTAGTTTTTTTTACGGTAGTATCTATGTTAAACGGGGAATGGAATTCAATAAAGATCTTTTGTGCCATTCTGGCAGGAGGCTGTCTTGGGTTTCTAACCTTTAATTTACATCCTGCAAAGGTAATTATGGGGGATGTAGGCTCCTTGGCTCTTGGGGGCGCAGTAGCAGCTGTATCAATATTACTGCAAATGCCTTTAATCCTTCTTATCGCAGGTATGGTATATTTTATAGAAAATATGTCTGTAATACTCCAGGTAGCCTATTTTAAGAAAACAGGAAAACGAATTTTCAAGATGGCACCCATACACCATCATTTCGAATTGATGGGGTGGGGTGAAACAAAAATAGTCTTTGTCTTCATTCTTGTAACTCTTGTTTTTTGTGGTATAGCTTTCTATGCTTTGAGGTGAATATGAAAAATAGGGATTTTGATTTTTGGATATTTATTACGGTGCTTTTGCTTTTAGCTTTGGGAGTTAGCATGGTATATAGTGCTAGTTCTTATTATGCAAGTAGAAACTTTGACAATAAGGAATATTACCTTATAAAGCAGCTTCGTTGGGCTGTAATAGGGATTTTTGTAATGTTGATTGTATCAGGACTTGACTATAAGAGGCTTGCCCAGTTCTCGCCGCTACTCATGCTTGCGAGTATTATTCTTTTAGTTTTAGTTAGAATTCCAGGAATAGGTTCAAATGTTAACGGAGCGTGGAGATGGTTCGATTTCGGGTTTGCTTCGTTTCAGCCATCAGAAATGGCAAAGCTGTCAATTATATTATTTCTTGCATTTAGTATGTCAAAAAAAGAGGATGTTCTTCAATCATTTTGGAAGGGCTTTTTGCCCTACCTTTTGGTAATAGGCGTAGTTGATGTGCTTTTATTGGTAGAACCTCACTACAGTGCCACCATTCTCACAACTGCTGTGGCATGCATAATACTTTTCGCAGCAGGAGCAAAGGTGTGGCATTTTTTTGTGATTGCAATACCTGTAGTACCTCTTGGTATATATTTTATTTTGACTGAGGAATATCGCATGAGAAGAGTGCTTACTTTTATGGATCCTTTCGAGGATCCTACTGACGCAGGGTATCAGATTGTTAATTCTTTATACGCAATTGGTTCGGGTGGTATTTTTGGAAAGGGCATAGGGCAAAGTGTGCAGAAAAATCTATACATTCCAGAACCACATACGGATTTTATCTTTTCTGTTGCTGCTGAAGAGCTAGGATTTATTGGCGCAACTACTATTCTCCTATTGTTTTTAGTCTTAATTTGGCGTGGAATCCGAGTAGCAATGCACGCTCCAGATCGACTTGGTAGCCTTATTGCTGTTGGCATAACATCATTAATTGCAGTTCAAGTAATAGTTAATGTAGCAGTTGTTACATCCTCAATGCCTGTTACGGGAATGCCCCTACCATTTTTCACATATGGTGGTAGTTCTCTTGCATTTTTACTCATTGGAGTTGGAATGCTGCTTAACATTTCGCGTTCTACTCATAGCAAGTATAAGATAAAGAGGAACAAGTACTAATCTCAAAAGTAACTAAGGTTGAAGAAATGTGTTTTTAGCATACAGAGATAAAACAACAATAGGAGCAGTCAATGACTACTCCTAAAATATTTTGATAATAAATATATTTTATGATATGTAAATACCTGCCTGTGCAAATAATGCGTATACGATAGTAGTTTATCTAAATCTGTTGCGTTTTAAAAATACAGGGATATCTAACTCGTCATCGTCTTCGGTAATTTTTTGAGAATCTTTAAAGGTAGCGTTTGCAGCACTTGCTTCACTGGCGCCCATCAGTTTATTGGGTTTTTTCAATACAGGGGTTGTATCAAACCCTGTAGCAATAACAGTAATTATTATTTCATCCTTTAAATTCTCATCAATTACAGCACCAAATATGATATTAGCCTCAGGGTCCGCCGCATTTTGTATCAGTTCAGCGGCTATGTTTACTTCCTGTAAGCCAAGATCAATTCCACCGGTAATATTAAGCAATACACCCTTAGCGCCTTCTATTGATGTTTCAAGCAATGGACTAGAAATAGCCTGATGAGCGGCATCCTCTGCTTTGCTATCTCCTGTTCCTTTTCCAATTCCCATATGTGCAAGACCTTTTTCAATCATAATGGTCTTTACATCAGCAAAATCTAAATTAATAAGTCCAGGTACGGCAATTAAATCTGAAATACCTTGAACACCTTGACGAAGGACATCATCAGCTGTTAAAAATGCTTCAAGCATTGATGTTTTCTTGTCTGCAATATGTAAAAGCCTGTCATTTGGAATGGTTACAAGGGTATCCACTACTGCCTTTAGATTATCAACACCTTGTTCTGCTTGTTGCATTCTCTTTCTACCTTCAAACATAAATGGTTTTGTAACAACACCAACTGTAAGAATGCCTAAATCTTTTGCTATTTGGGCTATTACGGGAGCTCCACCTGTACCTGTGCCACCACCCATTCCGGCTGTAACAAATACCATATCGGCATCTTTAATGGCCATGGCAATCTCGTCTCGGCTTTCATTAGCTGACCTCTCTCCAATTTCAGGGTTTGCGCCTGCACCGAGACCTTTTGTAAGCTTGTCACCTATTTGGATCTTTGTATTGGCCTTGGAGAGAAATAACGCTTGTTTATCGGTATTGACCGCAATGAAATCTACACCTCTCAGACCTGCATCAATCATACGGTTTACTGCGTTATTGCCGCCACCGCCTACGCCTACAACTTTAATCCTTGCAAAGTTATCCATATCAATATCAAATTCTAGCAAACCACCATCCCCCTTCACAATCTTTTCTTATGTATGCATTTTGCGATATCACACCGCAAAAGCCTTATATAATAACTAACGTGCATCCGTAAATATATATATACTTCAATTATATAGTAATGCGCATTTAAATCAAGTATTGTAGCCCTAAATTTCAGGTTTTTTTTCAAGAAGTTTTCTACGTATTACACTAAAGTTTAAGAAAATTCTATTACCAAAGGCAAATATTGCAGCAAGATGTAATGAAATTCCAAGTCTATCACCAATGTAAGCAAATAATGCAGCTAACAGTGAATTCCCAAAGAACCCTGACAAAAATACTTTTGTTTTAAATCTATTCTCCATAGATGCGACAAGCCCGCCAAAAACAGAGTCCAAAGCTGCAAGTATAGCCACAGCTGCGTAGTTTGAGTATTCTTTTGGGATGTTGTATGGGATTAGAATACCAATTATTAAGCCAACGATTAGACCAAGTAATGGAACCATTTATTACTCCTCACTTTCCTTTATAGGGCATTTTGCGGCGTAACATAGCAAAAGCCTTTTTAAACATTGGTTATTCAGCTATAAACCGTGCATATTTATCATCATAAAAATCTACCATGCCTTTTTCTTCAGGCTTAATATGATTGTAATATAATTCTTTTAAATATGAAAGTCTATAAGTTAATTGATCATTTATTTTTATCTTTGCGGTTATTCGTTCGTCAAGTGACATATATAACTCCCTATTTTCCAGAATATCTACCCAATCCAAGACATCAGTTAGTTTCTGTGTTGAATCTATATCAACGCTATTTAGGCTTTGAAGAAGTTGCACTATCCATGTTATTTTTTCAGGTTTTTTTGTTTGGATTTTCTCCCCCAATGCGAACTTATCGAGCTGTACACCTCTAATCTCAGGGTGTTCACCATCAAATGCGGTGTCTACCTCCAAAACATGACCCTCCTCGTCAACGAGTAGATAATTTCCAGAGTAGCGTATCCAGGCTATTGCGTTTCTTTCAGTTACAGTTATGTAGATTGTTTTTGGGAATTCATATTCTATAGTAGCAGTTTTGACATAGGGCAGCTTTTCTAATTCTTTTTCTGCTATACCCATACGCAGGTTGAGAAGGTGCGGGATACTTCCACCTAAATGATTAATTGCGTTTTCACCATGTTTAATTCCCGTTGCATCAATTATTTGTCCTGTCGTATAATTTGTTGTTTCATTAACATAAATATCTGACAACAAAAGCAGCGGGGAAAAGACCATCACCGCTGCTATACTGCCAACAAGTAAAAACAAAAAAAATATAATCTTAGTAAGCTTTACTCTAACCCTTTTTTCCTTATGTACGGATTTTGTGTTACTCTTCCTTGACTTATTCATTTGTACCTCATGTAAGCCACATAAATCTTAATCATAGCCGTATCTTGTATAAATTATAGCATATAGCATTTTTGCCTGCAATAAAAGCATTTAAGTAAGGTCTTTGTGATGCGTCATTACGTTACGATCCGCAGGTAACCAGAAAGATATAGACGTGCAATATTAGGAAATCATTAGCGGAATGCAGCTCTTGCAATTGAATCGTCGTTTCCTTATAGTGCACATCTATATCTCAAAACAAAATGGAGTGAACAGTGGCGTCATCATTTTATAGTTCACTCCATTCATATCTGTGCACTGTATCATCACAAGTTGCACTACTGGGCAATAATAATAAAGTCATACTCTTGTTATTTTTGCACCAATCATATTTAAACTTTCTTCTAGGACTTCATAACCTCTATCAATATGCATTACATTATTGAGTGTGCTTAATCCTTCAGCAGAAAGTGCGGCAATTGTTAACGCAGCTCCGCCCCTTAAATCACTGGCATCAAGGCAAGCACCCGTTAGCCTTTTCACTCCTTTAATGACAGCAACCCTTTCTCTGACTGTAATATCTGTACCCATTCGCATTAACTGCTCAACATACCCATACCGATTTTCAAAAACAGTTTCGATCACAACACTGGTTCCCGATGCTTTGGACAATACTGATACAAGCTGTGGTTGCATATCGGTAGGAAAACCTGGGTATGGGGAAGTGCGTATTACTTCAATAGCTTTAAGCTTTTTGTCTGATTTTATTCTCATGTTTTTGTTGTCAATGAGCTCAACTGATACGCCACAGTTTCTTAAAAGATAGGCTATTGAACTTACGGGCTCATAATCGATATCATTGAGAATGATTTCTCCACCAGCTGCTGCTACACATGCCATGTACGTTCCTGCAACAATTCTGTCGGGAATAACGCTGTATGTAATATCCTTTTCTATTTCTTTGCGACCGATAATACGAATAACCCCAGTACCTGCGCCGTAAATTTCCACTCCGAGGTTTTGTAGGAAATTTTGCAGGTCAACAATCTCTGGTTCCTTCGCAGCATTTCTAATTATTGTTTCTCCTTCTGCCAGGCAAGCTGCCAGCATTATATTTTCAGTAGCTCCTACACTTGGATAATCAAGTAAAATTTCTGTTCCTTGAAATCTCTTTATTTTACAATGTAATATACCATTATATAAATCATAGATTTCAGCTCCCATCTTTCGTAAAGAGCTTAAATGCATGTCAATGGGCCTTGGTCCAATTGCGCATCCACCGGGATAACTAATGAATATTTCTCCAATTCGCCCCAAGATGGCTCCCATTAGTACTATAGAACTTCGCATTCTACCGGCAAGATGTTCGGGAACAGCATTTGCCGTCAAAATTTTACCAGACACTATTATATCCCGACCTTCACGTACGACCTTTAGCCCCAATGAAGCAAGAATTCCTTGCATTGTCTTTACATCCTCTAGATTGGGACAATTTTTTATTCTACTTGTTCCACGGTTGAGTATCGTTGCTGCGAGAATTGGCAAAACGGCATTTTTTGCTCCCGGTATTTTTAACTCACCCTGCAAACGGCGACCACCCTCAATGATAAACCTGTTCAAGAAAAACACCTCCGCTTTTGTTTTCAACTTTACGGGGTTACTCATAATATAAAGTTAATGTGGCACTAATAAATAAGTATTGTTCTTTCATAATTTATTCTATGCTGCTTGCAAGGATCTGTTACTTTTAGCTTGCGAAGCTCCCATAGGGCTCTTGGATTGTTAAACAATAAAGTCTTTTGCGGTATATCCTTGCAACTTAAAAAGTAACGTCGCTTCATTCCGCTAGTGTTTTCCTTATATTGCACAGCTATATCTCTCTGGTTAGCTGTGAGCAGTAACAAAATGGTTTGTTTTGGCGTTGGGTAATGGCGTATGATGCAATTGCGAGCAATCGTTTCTATTGGTATAATAAAAAGTGGAGTGTATCACAGACTCTAAGCTAATATTAAGTTGGGAGATATATATGAGTTTGCGTTTTATATATGGTAGAGCAGGATGTGGGAAAACACATTTTTGCCTTGATGAGTTGAAAACAAAAATCGAAGGACAACAAAATAGTTCTATGTTTTTAATAGTACCCGAGCAGTATACTTTTCAAGCTGAAAGAGATCTAATTGCTATGCTTCAGTCAGGAGGAATACTCAAAAATGAAGTTTTAAGCTTCCGCCGCTTATCGTTCAGAGTATTCAATGAAGTGGGAGGTATTACATATCCACATATACATTCTGCAGGGAAAAGTATGATTTTATATAGGATACTTGACAAAATGGGGCCAAAGTTTAAATATTTCAAAAATGCCGTACAAAAACCTGGTTTTGTTAAAGAGTTGTCTAATTTAATTACCGAATTCAAGCATTATAATGTAACTTGCGATAAACTGGATGATACTTATAATAAACTAGATGAAGATAGTCAGCTAAAGGATAAAGTACAGGAATTAAAGATTGTTTATGATGCATTTGAAAAGACGTTGAAGGAACGCTACAGAGATGTTGATGATGACCTTACTGTAGCAGCTGAAAAAATGAAGCTGTCAAAACAATTTCAAAATTCAGAGGTTTGGATAGATGGATTTTCGAACTTCACACCTCAACAATATAAAATTATTGAAGTGTTAATGTCACAGGCTAAGCGTGTTTCAATTACTCTTACAACCGATAGCCTTGCCGACCAACCCTTAGCAACAGATATTTTTTCACCAGCGAAATTGGTTTATAGTAAAATTATGAATTTAGCGTCTAAAAACAATATTGCCTATGAAAAGCCGATATCTCTTAACGTTGAACCCCTTCACCGATTTAGGCTAAATAAAGAGCTTTCTCATCTTGAAAGAAATTATTATGAGTATCCATATCATGTATACCCTGATAAAACCCGTGCTATTACACTTTTTTCATCAGTCAATATTTTTACAGAGATTGAAGCAGCTGCAAGAGACATTCTTAGGCTATGCCGTGATAATGGCTTTAGGTTTCGAGATATAGCGGTGGTAACAAGGAATCTGGACGAGTATCAAAAGCTTATAGAGATGATATTTAGCGATAATGGCATTCCTTGTTTTTTGGACAGAAAACTAGATATTTCTAATCACCCTCTTGTTAAGCTCATTTTATCCATGCTTGAGATTTTTACTGAAAACTGGTCCTATGAATCTGTGTTTCGCTATCTTAAAACAGGTCTAACTAATATTGAACAATACAAAATTGATATTCTGGAAAACTATGTTCTATCATGTGGCATACATGGAAAGCAGTGGACTGACGACAAAAAATGGGATATGTCACCCGAGCTCTTTGCAAATGAAAGCAGTGCAAAGTATAATTTAATGTCTTTTGAACAAATAAATGAAACACGTATGGAAATAGTTAATCCTCTTATGTCATTTCGAAATAGGACAAAGGGACGTAAAAGTGCAACAGACTATTGTACTGCTCTTTTTGACTTTCTATGTGAACTTAAAATACCTGAACGAATGGAAAAAATGATAGAAAAATTCCGTCTTGATGGTGAGCTAATGCTAGCAAATGAATATTCCCAGATATGGAATATGGTAATGGAATTAATGGATCAAATAGTTGAGGTAATGGCGAATGAAACCTTTGGAATTGAGCGCTTTACTAATATTTTAAAAATTGGGTTTTCAGAGTATAAAATAGGTTTTGTTCCAGCTTCTGTTGATCAGGTGCTTGTTGGGAGTATAGAGAGGTCAATAAGTCATGAGGTAAGAGCTTTATATATTTTAGGAACTAATGACGGTGTGTTCCCATCTAGAGGTGCGGACGAGGGGATAATTACCGATGATGAAAGAAATATACTTAGAACAATGGGAATGGAATTGGCTCAAAATACAAGGGACAAGGTCTTTGATGAAGATTTTTTGATATACAAAATGCTTACTACACCATCAGATTATTTGCGCATTAGTTGGCCTATCTCTGATCAGGAGGGGAAAACGCTAAGGTCTTCAATTATTATATCTAAAATATTAAGAATATTTCCTAAATGCAAGACCAGCAGCAACATTTTGCCTCCCGAAACAAACGAGGAAGTATTGAATGAATTATCTGCAAGGAATTCTGCTTTTAGGCAGTTAGTTTTGTCACTACGACAGAATATAGATGGCAATGAAATACTGCTGATCTGGCGTGATGTGCAACAGTGGTTTTTACAACATGATGAATGGAAGGAAGCAATTGATAGAGTGCAAGAAGCCTTTTTGTATAGAAACATTGCACAGCCCATTGATGAGGGGATGATTTTGGAGCTATATGGTGGGTTCTCCAAATCCAGCATCTCGAAGTTTGAACTATACAGTGCATGCCCTTTTTCCTTCTTTGTTCAATATGGACTGAGAGCAAAGGAAAGAAAGATATTCGAGTTTACACCCCCCGATGTGGGAACATTTTTACATAATGCAGTTGAGCGGTTCTCCAAGGCTGTTGAACAGGCGCAAAGAAACCAAGCTGATAACATGGCATTAAAAGAGCCATCTAAAGAAGAGGAGGCAATAACATGGCGCACCTTTGATAGGCAATGGTGTGAGGAGACTGTCTCAGATATTATTGATGATATGATAAGTAAAATGAGAGGTACAGGTCTTGCATCATCAAAAAGAGTGCTTGTGTTAGCTTCAAGGCTGAAAAATGTTGTTGTTCGAGCTGTTTGGATTATTGCTGAGCACATTCGTAAAGGCAACTTTAATCCCATAGGCTATGAAGCAGGCTTTGGCAGCAATGAAAAATATCCGCCAATTACAATAGAGCTGGATAATGGAGAAAGGGTTTATTTACAAGGGCGGGTGGATCGTATTGACGAAATGGAAGACACGGATGGAAGATATTTACGTATTATTGACTATAAATCGGGATCAAGGGATTTCAAGCTAAAGGATGTTTATTACGGGTTGCAAATTCAGTTAATTACGTACCTTGATGCCATATGTGAATCGCAAAATTCAAATGCTGATAAGCCCATTATCCCTGGTGGCATGTTGTATTTTAAGATAGATGATCCTATTTTAAGGGTTAACGAGCCTAAAACGGAAGAAGAAATTGAAAATGCAATTATGAAGCAGCTTCGTATGAATGGCTTGTTATTGGCAGATGTCAAACTTATTAAGGAAATGGATAAAGATATTAAAGGGTCGTCACTAATTATTCCTGCTTCAGTAAATAAGGATGATACGCTGGGGAAGAACTCCTCTGTTGCAACTGCAAAACAGTTTAGCATTCTACGTACTTATGTGCGCAAGCTATTAAAAGAATTGAGCACTGAAATACTAAAAGGCTGGGTTCCAATTCGTCCAACAAAAAGCAAAGAGGGCACAGCCTGCAGATATTGCTGCTACCTTCCAATATGCCAGTTTGATACTGCAAGGAAGGAAAACACCTATTGCCTCTTACAAGATATTGATAAGGACGAAATATGGAAATTGATGATGAAAAATTCATAACAACATAGAAGGAAGAGTTTTACATTATGAAGGATATGCAAGAGGGTCAAAAACTAAATAAGAATAGTATTGATGTCAAACCTGAAAACATGGGGTTAAAGTGGACAGAAGAGCAGAGCGAGGCAATATATGCACGAGATTGTAATCTTCTTGTTGCTGCCGCTGCAGGTTCAGGTAAAACTGCTGTTTTGGTGGAAAGAATAATTCGAAAGATTACCGAACCAGCTAATCCTGTGGATATTGACAGAATGCTAATAGTGACATTTACAAATGCTGCCGCAGCAGAAATGCGTGAACGTATTGGTGAGGCTATTGCTAAAGAAATTGACAGCAATCCTGAATCGGAGAACATGCGCCGCCAATTAAGCTTGCTTGCAAGAGCCAATATTATGACAATTCACTCCTTTTGTAAAAATGTAATATCAAAACATATACAGGTAGTTGGTATTGATCCAAATTTTAGAGTGGCAGATGCGACAGAGAGCACACTTATGAAAATTGAGGCCATGAATGAAATCATTGCTGAGCAATATGAGCAAGACAGTCAAGATTTTCTTAATATTTTAAGCTGGTACGCAGATAACAAAAGCGATCAGAAGATACAGGACATGGTGATGAATTTATACAATTTCGTTCAAAGTGATCCTTGGCCTGAACAATGGTTGGAAGAAAAAACCCAAGCGTTGAACGTAGATGAGCAATGTGATTTTAGTCAAACGTTATGGGGCAAAATATTAATAAAATCTTGCCAAATGGAATTGTCCAATGCAGTACAAGCACTTACAACAGCCATAGATATAATAGATAAAGCAGAAGGTTTGGAGAAGTATTTAGCGGTCTTTGAGGAAGATTTAAATAATATTGAAGATGTATTAAATACTGTAGTTACTCTTGTAGATGACAAACATAATGAACAAAACATATGGGATGAGATATATGAAAAGGTAAATAGAGTTCAGTTTTCAAGGCTTCCCAGGGCAGGAAAAGATGTAGATAAAGAAAAACAGGAAATTGTTAGAAGAATTCGTGACAAGGTGAAGAAAACCATTACCAAAACAGTGGGGCAGAGGTTAGTAAATGCTCAATCATCCAATATTATAAAGGATTTAAATGAGCTCTATCCCGTCATGAGCTACCTTGCAAAGCTGGTAAATGTGTTTTCTGAAAAGTATAAGGAGAAGAAAGACAAAAAATCCGTTATTGATTTTAATGATCTTGAGCATCTATGCCTTAAAATAGTAACCCAAAAAACCCAAGAAGGAATTTTACCTTCAAGCGTAGCTATGGAGTATAGGAAATTCTTTGAGGAAGTAATGGTGGATGAATATCAGGACAGTAATATGGTTCAAGAGATAATCATCCAGATGGTTTCAAGGTATGATTTGGAAAACCCGAATGTTTTCATGGTTGGTGATGTAAAGCAGTCTATTTATAGATTTCGTCAAGCAAAACCCGAGTTATTTCTTAATAAATACAATATATACGGCATAGGTGAAGGCAATAAAAATCGCAAGGTTCTATTATATAAAAACTTTCGTAGCAGAAGAGAGATTATAGAGGCTGTAAATTTGGTTTTCGGCAGTATAATGTCTGTAGATGCTGGAGAGCTGGATTACACCGAAAAGGAAGCTCTTAATTATGGTGCGAATTTTCAACCCCGCACGGATGAAAATACTAAAGTTGGTGGCGAGATTGAGTTCCATTTAATTCAAACAACATCCGACTCAAATGATTACAATGATTTAAGCACATTAGAAGAATCCCCTGGGAGTAACCAGGATGAAAATACTGAAATTATCGATAACATTCAAAGTGAAGCCCGCTTAGTGGCAGATAAAATTATACAATTAACGAATGAGGACGAAAGCGGCAAACATTTCAATATTTTTGACAAAAATGAAAAACGTTATCGGAAGGTTCTATTTAAGGACATAGTCATTTTACTAAGAGCCACAAAAAATTGGTCAGATGTATTTGTGGATGAGCTGGCAGCAAAGGGCATTCCGGCATTTGCAGATACGGGAACGGGTTTTTTCAAAACTATAGAAATACAAGTGATTCTATCCTTATTGCAAATTATTGATAATCCATTGCAGGATATACCCCTTTTATCCGTTCTACGATCCCCTATATTTGCATTTACAACAGGGGAATTAGCAGCAGTACGTATAGCCAACAGGGAACCCCAATTATTTAATGCAATAAGCATACTATCTGACAGTCATCCTAACACAGAGGGAACAGATGTTGATATAGCTGCAGCCAGAAAAGCTTCAGTATTTATTGAAAAGCTTTCCCTGTGGAGAGAAAAATCACGGTATTTGTCTACCGATCAGTTGATCTGGTATCTATATCAAGATACAAACTATTACAATATGGTGGG
Source organism: Thermoclostridium sp. (assembly GCA_035647675.1). Taxonomy (GTDB): domain Bacteria; phylum Bacillota; class Clostridia; order DSM-8532; family DSM-8532; genus Thermoclostridium. The sequence goes on from DASRMZ010000285.1 coordinate 18,840, forward strand.
GGCGATGCCCCAAGGTCAGCAAAGGCAGGCAAACCTTCGCTCCTTATACGATAAGGCACGGCAATTTGAAGAGACTAGCTACAAGGGTTTGTTTAACTTTATAAATTTCGTTGACAAAATAAAAAGTAATAGAGGGGACATGGGAAGCGCTAAAATTTTAGGGGAAAATGACAATGTTGTGCGAATAATGAGCATTCACAAAAGTAAGGGATTAGAATTTCCAGTTGTTTTTTTGTCAGGCTGTGGCAAGCGTTTCAATTTAACGGATGTAAATAACAGTGTGCTAATGCACCCCGAAATAGGTTTTGGCCCTGATGTTGTAGACGTAAAGCTTCGCACTTCGCACTCTTCAGCTGCAAAAATCGCAATAGCCGAGAGAATAAAAATGGAGACATTATCAGAAGAGATAAGAATACTTTATGTGGCAATGACAAGAGCAAGAGAAAAACTAATTATTACCGGAACGGTACGTGATATTGAAAAGACCATAGTAAAGTGGAAAGACATTTCCAATGGTAAAGGCAACTCAATTACAGCCAGTGAAGTGCTAAGATGTTCAAGCTTTGTTGATTGGATAGGTGCCACATTGTCAAAGGTTGAGCCCAATATTCAATCAGACAGTAAAAAAATTTATATAAATACCTACACAGGCAGTGACTACGATGATGTGGATGCAGGTAAAACACATAAGTGGAAGGTTCAGTTTTGGAATAAAGATGATATGCTATACAATGATTATACACAACATGATTTAGCCGTTTTTGACAACGCTGATCAGGCACAGTCAGCAGAAATAATTGGGTTTGTACCTCCACAAGAGCAGTATAACGATACTGTGGATATATATGGTTTGAGTGGCACCGGTTCAAATGCTACAATACATTTTGATAAAAACGAAAAAACAAAAGGTTGTGGGGGATACTGGAATGAAGTTTCAAGGCGCTTAGATTGGACATATCCATATATTAAGCTGGAAAATATCCCAGCGAAGGTAACTGTAACTGAACTAAAGAGAAGATTTGAAGCAGAGCGAGAGCATGCTGGGCAAATACCTGTTCAGGTACCTACATTAATAAGCAAACCATTGTTTTTAGAAGGAAAAAAGGGTCTAAGTGCTGCAGAAAAAGGTACTGTTCTTCATTTTGTCATGCAGCATCTTGATATCCATAGTGGTTTAGATAATACAAATATTAAAGAACAAATTGAATCCATGATTAAAAAGGATTTACTTACCAAAGAACAGGTGCAAACTATAAGTGTAGAAAAAATTAACGGATTTTTTAAATCTTCATTAGGAAAACGTATGCTAGCGTCAGAAACCGTCCAAAGGGAGGTTCCGTTCAATATAGAAATACCCAGTCATGAATTATTTATTGAAATGATAGAAGAAAAGTATAGGAGCGAAACAATACTGCTTCAAGGTATTATTGATTGTTACTTTGAGGAACCAGATGGCTTGGTTCTAATTGATTACAAAACTGATTATGTTCCTTTCGGACAAAGTGATATAATTGTTGAAAGATACAGGGTTCAGATAGATTATTATGCACGAACCTTAACACTTTTAACAGGTAAACCAATAAAAGAAAAGTACATATATTTGTTTTCAACAGGAGAGATAATAAATATTTAAATCAACCACGGCTAGTTAATAAGATGCATGATTAAAGTATACGAAGGGGATTTTACATAGGAACCAAAGATATAGGTGTGCACTATAAGGAAAACATTAGCGGAATGCACGGTAGCTAAAATAAATCTCTTGCTAATTAGTTTACTAACTTCACTTGTTTTTAGTATAATAAAAAGTATAGAATGGATGTATAAATTCTTGTTTCTGCTTGGAGGCTTTATGTTTAAAAAGCTAATATGTACTTTAGTGATTATCACTATAACTATTACTATATGCATTATTCCTATTACCAGCACTGCGATTGTGACTGAGCCTGTTGTGGAGGCATCAGCTGCTATGTTATTTGAATTAAGACGCGGTCAGGTATTGTATTCTAAAGATCACGATGAACCGTTACATATTGCTGCAGCATCAAAGCTTATGACGGTTTATATTGCTATTGACAAGCTTGACATAAACACAATGGTTACAGCTAGTAAAGAGGCCGTCAATGCAGAAGGTGCCCAACTCGAGCTTACCGTTGGTGAGAAGTATACCGCTGAAAGTCTCATCCATGCATCCATGCTTAACAATGCAAATGATGCTACTATTGCTCTTGCAGAAGCAGTTGGGGGAACGGTGGAAAACTTTGTAAAACTGATGAACGACTATGCAGCCAGTCTTAACATGGTTAACACTACGTTTATTAATCCCACTGGAAGCTATGATGAAAAACAGCGAACCACTGCATCTGATATGATGAGGCTTCTTCGCCATGCATTAACTACAAATTCTACTTTTGAGAAAGTATTTTCTTCTCAGGCAAAGCCTTGGTTCGACAAAGAAAAAACTATGGTTTTGACAAGCCTTAACGAGATGTTTTGGAGCTATGATGGCGTTGATGGCGGCAAGGTAGATTTTAATGACCCCCAATATCAAACTGTAATCACATCAGTAACACGCAATCAGCAAAGGCTTGTCTGCCTTCTGTTGGATTCGCCTGTTGAAAATATGTACACAGATAGTATGAAGCTTTTAGATTTTGGCTTTAATAATTTCAGAAGGGGTCCACTTGTATATAATGGTCAACCCATGAATTCTGTAAATATAGAAGGCCACGAGGTAACACTTATTTCTAATAGTGATGTTTATTATACTTATCCTGTTGGTGATAATTACATTCAGAAAATTCAATACGATTTAATTGAAACAAGCATGAAGCTCCCTTTGTATAGAAATACCCTATTAGGAAATGTTAAGTTCTCTCTTACCGATGGAACAATTATCACAGTTGACTTATTTCCCGATAGAGAAATACTCCCCGAGATGACCTTTTTTGAGAAGACGCACAAGCGTTTAATGGAGTACCCAGAGCTTTTTTATATTATAGCAGGTCTTGTTATTATTGAAATACTGTTGATCATTACGAGAATATTTAAACCTTTATTTAAAAAATCATCCCTTAAAAAGGGGAAAAGAGGGAGGATGTAGGTACTCTACTTCCTCGCCATCCATGTTAAGTAAGCACTTATAAATTCGTCAATCCCGCCGTCCATTACTTTTTCCACATTACCTTCTTCATATCCTGTTCTATGATCCTTAACCATGGTATATGGACAAAATACGTATGAGCGTATTTGACTACCCCATGCAATATCCATTTGCACGCCCTTAAGCTCACTAATCTTTTGTTTATGTTCTCGTTCCATCATTTCCAAAAGCTTAGCATATAGCATCTTCATTGCGGTTTCTCTATTTTGGTGCTGTGATCTTTCGGTCTGACATGCAGCAACAAGACCGGTTGGAGTATGCGTTATTCTAACAGCAGAGGATGTTTTGTTTACATGCTGTCCACCAGCTCCACTTGCTCTGTACACATCCATCCTTAAATCATCTGGGCTAATATTAATCTCAATGGAATCATCCATAACAGGCATAACTTCCATAGACGCAAAGGATGTATGTCTTCTGCCAGACGAATCAAACGGGGATATCCTAACTAAACGATGAACCCCTTTTTCAGACCTTAAAAAACCATAAGCGTTTTCGCCTGCAACCTCGACTGTCACACTTTTTAGTCCTGCTTCTTCACCTTCAAGTAAATCTAAGATACGGGTTTGATAACCATTGTTCTCAGCCCATCTGGTAAACATGCGTAGCAGCATCTGCACCCAATCCATTGCCTCTGTTCCGCCTGCACCGGCATGTAGGGTAAGAATAGCGTCGTTTCTGTCATATTCACCTTTAAGAAGTGTCTGCAACCTTAACTTTTCAAATCGATTTTTAATATCGTTAAAACCATTAACAACTTCATTGGTAATACTTTCCTCGGATTCTTCCAAAGCTAATTCAACAAGAGAGAAAATATCTTCACAGTCATTTACTAAATTGTTTAAAACATTTAATCTATCACGAAGCCTTTTGCTTTTTTGCAAAATACTTTGTGAGCGCTGTATGTCGTCCCAAAATCCAGGTTCTTGAGCTTTTTGATCCAACTCTTCAATTTCTTTTTCTATGGCAGAAACGTCAAAGTGAATCCCTCAAATCAACAATGTCTTGTAGTTGTTGCGCAATTTGTGGTTTAAGCTGTTCTAGCACTATAAGACTCATTTTATCATTCCTTTCAAATCGAGTAATCAATAGGTTTTATTATAGCACTCATTAATTAAAATGAACACTCCCCATGCAAATGAAGCGTAGTTTTCGTTAGGGCACAGCAATATCTTAAAATATTAATGGAGTGAACAGTAGCAGTTGTTGTGTTTTTATATACATTTATTTATATTATTATTGCCTAAAATGAAAGGTAAAGCACATTTTTTGTTTATTTTTTGTTTATTTTTTGTTGCTTAATTGGATTTGCATCCCGTTTTAGAATG
>DASRMZ010000286.1:0-14074 GCA_035647675.1 Thermoclostridium sp.
ATATAGCAAATAGCGAAATATCTAATATAAATAGTAATGCAGGCAAGTCGGTAATTGTTTCAGAAGATAGCTTCGAGCTAATCCAAAAAGGCATCTTCTTTGGTACAATTTCCGACGATTTATTTGATATTAGCATAGGTCCATTGGTTGATTTGTGGGGCATAAGCGGAGATAACCAACACATTCCCTCACAAGCTGATATCGACTCAACTATGTTAAAGGTAGATTATCGTAACATTTCAATGGACAACCAAAACAAAAGCATATCAATTGCAGAAGGCATGTCCCTTGATACCGGTGCAATTGCTAAGGGGTTTGTTACCGATAAATTGGTAGGTATTTTACGTGAAAAAAATGTTAAATCGGCATTGCTAAACTTGGGCGGTAACCTTTATCTATATGGTTCCAAACCCGATAGCTCTTTATGGACGGTGGGTATTAGAGATCCCTTCGGGTCACAAGGTGATCATCTAGGAACTGTTGCAGTAAAGGATATGTCGGTTGTAACATCAGGGATTTACGAGCGCTATTTTGAAAAGGATGGGGAAAGGCTCCACCATATTCTAAATCCCGAAACAGGTTATCCTTCAGATAACGGACTTGCCGCAGTGTCAATTCTTTCTCCAAATTCAACAAACTGCGATGGCTTATCAACGGCTTGTTTTCTTCTTGGTGTGGATAAAGGCATGGAGCTAATAGAACAGTTTGAAAATGTAGAAGCTATAATGGTGACAACAGATAAGAAAGTATATGTATCAGGCGGTATAAAAAATGGGGAAATACCGTTTAAACTAACTAACGACGATTATACTATATTAAATAAATAAAGCATTTTTGCGCTATTACATATTTTAATTACGCTATACAATATATTTAGCCTATGCATGAACGTTTACCATCATATATTGTGTGGCTAATATTTTTTATGGTTACATAATAAAAACTTAAAGTAAATGCTCTATCAATATTTTTACGCCAATTCCAACTAGAATAACAGCTCCTAAACGAGTGAAATATCTTTCCAATTTTGTTTGATTGGACATCCAGCAACCAAGGAATACACCGAAAAAAGATAAACAAAATGTTATAACACCTACAAAAACAGACGGTACCATTATGTGATACCCTAAAGCAGTTGTGCTTATTCCCGCCGCAAGTGCATCTATACTTGTTGCTATTGATAGCAATAACATCAGCTTAGTACTGGTCAGTTCCAATGGTTTAGAATCCTCATCAGAGCACTCTCTCCACATCTTTACTCCTACAAACCCCAATAATACAAAAGCTATCCAATGGTCAACAGGCTCAATATAGGTTCTAAATGCAGATCCTGCCAACCACCCCAACGAAAACATTCCCCATTGGAAAAATCCAAAAAACAGTGCTATTCTAAAGGCATTCCAATAACGATTTTTGATAACACATATTCCACAAGAAATGGATACTGCAAAAGCATCCATAGCAAGTCCAATCGCAAGTGCTGTAATAAAAAAATAGTCCATATATAATCACCAATATAGCATTTTGCAACGTTTTATATATTAGTTTCAAGGCTACATTGCAAAATCCTCCAGTATTTTAATGCTTAATTTTTGTCCACTGACTATTCATATTAAAACATTAGTGACAAAATTTCAAGAACATTTTGCTGAAAGAAAGAAACTAGGTTTCTCTGCCTAGTGCATTTACTTTGTTGTATGTTTTAATTATTTCAACATACCTTTGATAAACCCCATCAACAATGTCTTCCCAATTCCTGTATATAGTTACTTTAGCATTTTCACCAGCTTTAGTAATTAAATCTCTATCTTTAATTATTTCTTCTATTTTTTTGGCATATGCTTGCGGAGTGTTCTCACTCAAAAAGCCATTAACATTATCATCTATGCCTTCAGCTGCATTGCTGTTTACAATGACTACAGATGGTGTCGCTACTGCAGCAGCTTCACGTATTACTATTGGAGCATTGTCGTAAACAGAAGGGAATAAAAATAAGTCAGCTATAGCAAACAGTGAGCGCAAATAGTCTCGATCAAGTATTTTACCAAGGAAGGATATTTTATCATCAAGACCTAACTCATGCACATAAACTTCTAACTCTTCTTTTGCATATCCATCTCCTGCAAAAAACATACGAAACTTAATATCTTTGTCGTTTAATAACTTTAATGCTTCCACAATCATTTTTATATTTTTTTGCCATATATGTTGACCTACAAATAAAAATACTAGCTCACCATCTTTTATATTCAATTGTTGCTCTATTTTTTCTATTCTGCTATCCAAGTTCGAGGGCACAACAAAATCGGTGCCATTGTTCACTATTTCTATATGGCCTTTATATCCGTACTCACGGAGCGTATCTGCCGCACCTTTACTAACCGTCCATACCTGATCAACTCGATTAAAAAAATCAATTACAAAGCGAGTGCAAACCTTAGCAAATGCATCGATTTTCAGAACTTGCTTAAAGTCATCATAAAACTTTGAATGAAAGGTTGCTACAATGGGAATATTATTTTTCCTTGCAATTTGCTGCGCAACTGCACCAGAAGTAAAGGGGCAATGGGCATGGACAAGATTAAAAGGGATACTTTTAATGGCACTACGAAAATTTAAATCTAAAACCTCTAGCCCGATACGGTAAGGTTCTCTCTGTTTTAAGGGAATTGAATAATAACGAAGCACAGGAAAATCTTCTCTATCACCATATCCAGGATATGTGGGTGTCGCCACATAGCATTCCCCATATTTTTTATCGAGCCAATAAGCATAGTTTTTCACCACATTGGTAACACCATCCATAACAGGAACGAACGAATCATTAAACTGACCAACTACAAGCTTTTTATCCATATTGTAATTCACAGCCCCCTGACAGACCATTTTGTGATGCTACTTATTTAATTACCGCTGCACAATAACCACATATTGCACAGCTATTATTTAAAAGGATACACCACAAAAGCCATTATTAAGGTAAATTGCAAAAGCCTTTGTCAAAAATGTTCTTGATTTAAATAACTCTTTATAGTGGTCTACACTGTATATACGAGTATACTATTAGATTGTCTGCAATAATTATAGCATGGCGTGCATAGCAAAACTAATTGCCAGCTGATAATAATGCCTCGAGTAACCCTTTTCCATCTATGTCTACTTTTTGTACCTTTACTTGCAGAGCTTCCTCAAGTTCTTTGAGTGACATATCATCTAAGAAAATATCGGTATCGGCTCTAAACATATTTGAAGGCAAAAGTAAGACTTGACCCATATGCTTCCCATGTAACTGCTTTTTGATATCATTACCCGTCAAAAGGCCTGTAACAGTAACGGTATTTCCGAAAAAATTATTATCAATATTGTGGACAAAAACATTTAGACCAGGGAAATAGTTTTCTGCTTGGTCAGCCAAGTCTAATATAAAACTATAAGCAAGATTTCCTGTTACAACACTTACCGTTCTATCAATTTGGCGGCTTTTCTCTAATGACAGCGCCTCATTAAACTCTTCTACAAACAAAGATGTCATACCAATACCATTTTCAATCTGTGGGAAATCTTCATAATGATTGTAATCTGGCAATGGCGTACCCGACATTAAATACCACTCATCAGAAAGGTATACTCTACGGCTCATAGTCTTTTCCAAAAAATATAGCTGCCATTTTTCAACCTGCGAAATCACATCAATAGCTGAAACACTATCAAACGGAACTAATGCAGCAAGATCATCCCTATATCTTGTAAGACCCACTGGAACAATGGATATACTATTTAACATAGGCATAAGAGTAGATAAATCTGTTAGTGTACGTTCCAGTTCTTTACCGTCATTAATACCTTTACACAAAACAATTTGTGCATTCAATGTAATACCGCTATCTGAAAAAGCCTTCATTTTTGCTAAAATATCTCCAGCAAATTTGTTGTTAAGCATTTTTACTCGAAGCTTAGGATTTGTAGTATGCACCGACACATTAACAGGAGACATATGGTATTTTATTATTCTGCTAATATCATCCTGCCCCATGTTTGTCATTGTTATGTAGTTACCAAATAAAAAGGAAAGCCGAGCATCATCATCCTTATAATATAGTGTCTGTCTCATACCAGAGGGTAATTGATCTATAAAACAAAAAATACATTTGTTTTTACAGCTTTTTTCTTCATCAAGTAAAGGATTTTCAAAACAAATACCAAGATCTTCATCCGCATCCTTTTCAATATCCACCTTCAGGATGCTACCATCTATTTTTAGTATTTCAAGTAATATTGCTTCTTCAGATATCATAAAACGATAATCAAATACATCTACAATGTTACTACCATTTATAGAAATTAGACTGTCGCCGGCTTCTATTCCGGCTTCGTCCGCAATACTTCCTGTATAAACCTCATGAATTTTTAGATTACTCATTACTCCCCCATAGATTTAGCCCTTTGCGACATTATATAGAAAGCTTTTCACCACATATTGTGCAGCTAATATTTATTGCGGCTACATCACAAAAGCCTTAGATTATAGGCACATGCTTATTTTTATAAAATAATAGCAGCTGAAAATCACACATTAAAACGCTGTACTCATATGCACATCTTAAAGTGATCTTGGTAGCTGCTAATTAAACACAAATTACTTAATATTTTATGCTTCAACTTTTATGACTTCTACGCCTTTATAATATCCGCATTCTTTACAAACTCTATGTGACATTCTTAAGCTATGACACTGTGGACATGAAACCAATTCTGGTGCAGTAAGCTTATAATGTGTCCTTCTTTTATTTCTTCGTTGTTTAGATACTTTGCTCTTTGGTACTGCCATTTATAACACCTCCATTCGGATTTCGGCATTAATCTGCCTTCTCGGAATGCTCCTTATCAAATAAATCTTTTAATGCGGCTAGCCTCGGGTCGATTTTAGGTTCTACAGCACATGAACATCCTTCGGCCGTAATGGGTTCTCCGCATTTTGGGCAAACAATTTCACAATCATCATTGCATCTGTGACTCATTGGCACGGCTAATGTAATACTATCGGCTAAGATTTTATCAAGGTTAAGCCAGTTTCCACTATAAATGTAGAGTTCATCTTCTTCTCTATCCTGTCGCTCCTGCACCAAATCTTCACTTATGTTAATCTGTAGCTTTCTAGAAATAGGCTTACTACAGCTATCACAACACGTGCTATAGGTACAGCTAGCTTTACCCTCAAGGTGTAACAGTCCATCAAGATTTGTAAGAACACCTTTAAAATCCACAGATCCTTCAACAGATATCAACCCATAAATATCCGTTAAGCCTTCTACAATGCCGGCCTTGTCAATATATAATTGTGCACCTGCAGTCATTATAACTTCAGATATATCAACTCTCATAACTTCCCTCCGGCCTGCAAAAATTCAACAAACTTCATTATAAACACTGTGCTGGCATTTGTCAACGCCATGCCCCTTTGCATTTGCAGCTTGCATATTTTGTGTTGTTCTTAGTCTTTCTACTTATTATAAAGTGGAAATCTATCAGTTAATTCCTTTACTGCGTTGATGACAGTCTCTTTATTTTTGTCAAAGTCTGATAATGTCATTGAAATAAACTTTGCGATTTCCTCCATTTCAGGCTCTTTCATACCTCTTGTTGTCACAGCCGGTGTTCCCAACCTTATACCACTTGTAATAGCAGGCTTTAGTGTGTCAAATGGTATACCGTTTTTATTTGCAGTAATATGAACTTCGTCAAGGAGATGTTGTGCATCTCTTCCTGTAACGCCCTTATTTGTTAGATCAACAAGCATTAAATGGGTATCTGTTCCACCCGATACAATATCGAAGCCGTGCTCCTGCATAGATTTAGCTAAAGCTTTTGCATTATCTACTATTTGTTTTTGGTATTGCTTGAACTCGGGGCATAAGGCTTCTTTAAATGCAATAGCCTTCGCTGCAATTATATGCATTAAAGGTCCACCCTGAATGCCAGGAAAAACAGCACGATCAATATCCTTAGCGTATTTCTCCTTACAAAGGATCATTCCACCTCTTGGTCCACGAAGAGTTTTGTGGGTTGTTGTTGTAACAAAATCAGCATATGGAATGGGACTCTGGTGAACCCCTGCAGCTACTAAGCCTGCAATATGTGCCATATCTACCATAAGATATGCCCCGACTTCATCACAAATATCCTTAAATCTCTTAAAATCAATTTCACGTGAATATGCACTGGCACCGGCAATAATCATTTTGGGCTTGTTTTCAATTGCACTCTGCCTTAATTGATCATAATCAATTAGGTTACTATCTTCCTTTACGCCATATGGCACTACATTATAATATTTGCCTGACATATTTATTTTCATTCCATGACTAAGATGTCCACCGTGGGATAAATTCATACCCATAAAGGTATCCCCTGGGTTTAGCATTGCGAAAAACACTGCCATATTCGCTTGCGCACCCGAGTGTGGTTGAACATTTGCATGCTCCGCTCCGAAAAGCTCCTTTGCACGCTCTATTGCTAAGGTTTCAACAACGTCAACATGCTCGCATCCACCGTAGTACCTTCTACCTGGGTATCCCTCTGCATACTTGTTTGTTAGTGGTGTTCCCATAGCCTCCATAATAGCTGTGCTTACAAAGTTTTCAGAAGCAATAAGTTCAATATTCTTGTTTTGCCTATCCACTTCATTGTAAATAGCCTCTGCTACTTGAGGATCAATTCTCTCAATATTTTCAAATTTCATATTTTCTGTCCTCCATTTATTTAAATATAAGCTAAATTATCTTTATTTTAAACCTTACTTATTTCAGGTTCGTCCTTTGGTTTTCTTGTTCTGCCAATATACATCAATGCCACTAGCCTTTGCCTTATTAAAATAATAATAACTTCAAAGAAAGAAACAATAAACATTGAAACCAGTTGGGATTCAATTGTAAACCTTCCAATTATCAAGTTCAAGAATGAAATAAAAATAATGTTTCTTGCAATGATGAACCTATATCCTTTTGATAATTTAAGTGAAGTCTTAAAGTTTTGCAACAAACTCACACCAGTATCAAGGAAGGTAGTATCTTTAAATATAAACATGACTTGAACAATAAACCATGCCATGGGTATTAAAGCAATTATAAAGCTTGAAACAAAGGCAAACCCCGGTAAAACAAGTACAGCCAGCGACATAATTAACACTAAAATGAAAAACACAACAATAATTGCAACATAAAAAATAATATTAAACAGCATATATCTTGGTAATGCTTTAAAAAACTTATTCACATAAGCTGAAAACGTGGGGCTCTTTGATTCTAGATCAACAAGATATCCTCCAAGGTAGAAAAATTAAAGCAACGCCATCAATATTTGTTGTATTGCAAATATACCCATTACCTTCAATGATATAGAAACAACCCTCATAAAAAGCTCTGAATTTTGAAACTCCATTACATTCTGAAGCTGAGTGTTCACGTTATCAGCTGAAAGTATCTCTGCAAGGGTATTGTACATCTGTTGAAAATATATGTTGTAGTCCATCATTGTTGGCTGAGCTAATACCCTGAAACCAAATGAAACCACCAAAAATAGAACGAAAAGCACCTGAGGTACAACATTAGCTTTTAAGTCGTAAAACTTCATCATCCTTCGAAAGTAATATGTAAAATGTTTTATCCTAAACTGTCTCATAATATCTACATCTTCTCCATCAATTGTTTTTTTTCGCTTTCAGTAAGAAATCTCCATTCTCCAGGTTTTAAATTGCCCAGCTCAACACCACCGTAAGTAACTCTTTTAAGTCTAATAACAGGATTACCTATTTTTTCACACATTTTTCTTACTTGTCGATTACGTCCTTCATGAATGGTAATCTCTAGTTTTGATTTGTTTTCGTAAAGACTCAATACATTTACATAAGCTGGTGCTGTAACATAGTTCTCAATCCTTATGCCATTTTTAAGGCTTTGGATTGCTTTCGGAGATGGTTCTCCTTTCACTGTAACAATATATGTTTTCAGTATTTCATGCTTAGGGTGCATTAAATAATGTGCAAACTCACCATCATTCGTTAAAAAAAGTAGACCCGAGCTATCATAATCCAGACGCCCTACGGGATAAATCCGTTCTTCAATTCCACTTATAAGATCAATAACGGTTTTTCTACCCCTAGGATCACTTACCGATGTAATGTAGTCTTTGGGTTTGTGTAAAATAATATATACCTTCTTACTTTCAAGCTTAATGGCTTTGCCATCAACTTCAATAATATCATTAGCTGTGACCAATACACCCATCTTGATTACAACCTGTCCATTTACCCTCACTCTACCATCACGTATATATTCTTCTGCCTTTCTACGTGAAGCTACACCACTATGAGCCAAAGCCTTTTGAAGCCGCATCTTGTTCGATTTAATTACCTGCCTTTATAGATTAATTATAATTTCTCGAAAATATGACATTTTAATTCACTAAATACCTTTCACAATTATAACACATTGCGTTCTTGCTGCAAGACCATGGGGTAAAAAAAATCAACTATCATGAAAAAGCATGATAGTTGATTTTTTATTATCAAATAATAGGGAGAACAATTATCACTAATAATACCTTTCCGAATGGTATTGTGAATTATCCTTAATCATTTCCTCTTCAACGCTATTTGTAGTTACATCATAGCAAATATCCATGCTAACCCAATTTCCATCAATATAGACCTCATTCCAAGCATGGTAACCATCAATATTATCCGAATAACCTTTAACTAACTTTGCAGGAATGCCTTGGGTTCTCAACATAGCAGCAAATAATGATGCATAATCGTAGCAAATTCCCTTTTCAGTGGTATCTATGTCCTCAATTTTAGGTATATAGGGCTTGTCCCATGTAAGGGTTTTTTTATAATCGTAGCTTATGCCTGAAAAGATATACTGATAAATGGCTTCCATCTTATCTTTATTATTGTCTAGTCCCTCCGATAATTCGAATGCCTTTAATATAACCCTCATATCGGGTTTAAAATGTATGTTTTGTATGGATTGCAAATAAACGACATTTTCGTTGGAAATGTTAATATGTACTGTTTCACTATTAACTACCGTGTACTTAGTTCCAGATAGGTTTTTAAGTAAAAATATCTCATATTTTCCGTTTCCCAGTTGCAAAGGATAAACTGCAGTTTCTGGTCCTAAATAATCATAATAGTACTTTTCAGAGCCCTTCGAAATTATCACTTTGTAACGAATACCTGTTTCCCCTTGATATGTAACTCCAATTATTCCATTTTCAATATTGCTTGTGTCCAAAAAACTATTTTCAGCAAACACATTCGTAGTATTAAGGGAAAGTAGTATCATTAGTGTTAACAAAGCAAGAAATTTCTTCATAAAAAATCTCTCCCTTCGGTGACCAGGCTGCCATGGCTTTCGCTTTAGGCCCTTTGGTTTTGCGCCCCTGTCTTTCAATAGGTTTACCTTTATCGTTGAAAAGATTATAACGAAAATTTCATACTGTGTTTCTTATAAAGGATTTTGTGATGTTACGCCACAAAAGTCTTTTACACAAATACATTATACCTCAAATTGGATAAACGTCAAGAATTTATTCTTTTTTACCAATTCTATGTCGATTTTTTGTTATTAGTCGCAGGTAACCCAAGAGATATGAATAGCGTGGATTGTATTGTTTTTTTAAGTAAAGTATATAAATATATCCAATGAACATAAATGCTCATTGGATATATTGGAAATTGTTTATCACATACTAGCAGCAAGCCGCTTTCTTATCTCCTGAATGAAACTTAGAGTATCTACTCTTTTCTTGTTAGGCAATTGTGAAATAGCTACTAAATCACCAGTCATTACACCATCTTCAATTGTTTGCTTAACTGCACTCTCCAGTTTATCTGCAAAATCAACAAGATAATTTAAAGTATCTAATTCACCGCGTTTTCTCAACGCACCTGACCATGCAAATATTGTTGCTACAGAATTTGTTGAAGTGGGTAGCCCTTCAAGATGCTTGTAATAGTGCCTTTGAACTGTACCATGTGCTGCTTCATACTCGTAGTGTCCATCGGGTGATACTAAAACTGATGTCATCATTGCAAGGCTACCGAAGGCTGTTGCGACCATGTCAGACATAACATCACCGTCATAATTTTTTAATGCCCATACATATCCACCTTCAGAGCGGATTACGCGAGCTACTGCATCATCAATCAGTGTATAGAAATACTCTATTCCTGCTTCTTCGAACTTGACAGAATATTCCTTTTCAAATATCTCCTGGAATATATCCTTAAAATGATGGTCATAGGTTTTAGAAATTGTATCCTTTGTTGAAAACCATAAATCCAATTTCTGTTCAAGAGCAAAGGTAAAACAAGATCTTGCAAAGCTTTTTATGGATTTATCTGTATTATGCATTCCCATGATAATACCCTCAGCATCAAAGGAATGTATTAAGCTTCTGCTTTCATTACCATCTTCGCTAGTAAATACAATCTCTGTTTTTCCAGGTTTCTCAATGCGCATTTCTGTATTTTTATAAATATCGCCATAAGCATGACGTGCGATACAAATAGGCTTTTTCCATGTCCTTACGAGCGGGTCAATACCTTTAACTACAATTGGTGTTCTAAATACCGTTCCGTCCAATATTGCACGAATAGTACCGTTAGGACTTTTCCACATGCTTTTTAGATTATATTCTTTAACTCTGTCTGCATTAGGTGTTATGGTGGCGCATTTGACAGCTACACCATATTTTTTTGTTGCTTCAGCAGAATCAATTGTTACCTTATCATCAGTTTCATCGCGATAGGTCAAACCCAAATCATAATACTCTGTTTTTAGATCCACAAAGGGATGTATCAACTCATCTTTTACATATTTCCATATAATACGGGTCATTTCATCGCCGTCCATCTCAACGAGAGGGGTTTTCATTACTATCTTACTCATTTTTCCGTTTCCTTTCCCATACTCTTTTTTATCCAAGGAAGCTTACCGCCTGCCTTTAATATTTCAGCATCAAGGTTAGATAATGAATGTGTTAATCTTATTTCATTTCCCTGTGTTTTATTATAAAGAACACATTCTCCTTGCAAATCGCCTATATCAACCTCTAACTCGTCCATTAAGTCAATAGTATTATAGTCATCAGGATTGACAAATGTTAGAGGAACAATACCGAAATTAATGAGGTTTGCCAAGTGTATTCTGGCAAATGATTTTACAATGACAGCTTTTACACCCAAATATTTAGGAGCTAATGCTGCATGCTCACGGCTTGAGCCCTGTCCGTAGTTATCACCAGCGATAATAAAACCGCCATCATTTTCTTTAGCCCTTTTATAAAAATCAGCATCTACAGCTTCAAACACGTACTTTGATATTTCAGGGATATTACTCCTTAAAGGAAGAACACGCGCCCCAGCAGGCATAATATGGTCTGTTGTAATATTATCTTCAACCTTTATTAACACCTTCCCCGAAAGACTACTGCTAAGGGCTTCAAGCTTAGGCAACGCTGCAATATTAGGTCCTCTAATAATTTCAACCTTCTTTGCCTCCTCTAAAGGCAATGGGTCTAAAACCATATTATCATTAACAAAAAACTTATCCGGCATTTTAAACTCGGGCAATTCACCTAGAGTTCTCGGATCTGTTAAATATCCATTTATGGCTGTAGCAACTGCAGTTTCTGGACTAACTAAATAAACGTCTGCATCTGCCGTTCCACTTCTGCCCTTGAAATTTCTGTTAAATGTTCTAACAGACACTGCTCCTGACTTAGGGGCAGATCCCATGCCAATACATGGTCCACAGGCGTTTTCCAATATTCTTACCCCTGCTCGGATCATATCTCTATATTCACCACTATCAATTAAATGCTCGACAACCTGCCGAGACCCAGGGCTTACCGTTGCATGAAGATTATTCGCAATTGTCTTTTCTTTCAACGCATTGGCAACCACTTTTAAATCCCTTAAGGATGAATTTGTACATGAACCTATCGCTACTTGATCAACCTTTATTTTGCCAACCTCTCTAACGGTAGAAACATTACCAGGGCTGTGCGGTAATGCCACCATAGGTTCAAGAGATGATAAATCAATTTCGATTATTTCATCATACCTTGCATTTTCATCAGGTATAAGCTCAACCCACTGATCTTGCCTACCTTGTTTTTCAAGAAAAGACCTTGTAACTTCATCACTTGGGAATATGCTTGTAGTACACCCAGTCTCTGTTCCCATATTTGTTATTGTAGATCTGTCGGTAACACTAAGTGTTTTTACACCCTCACCGGTATATTCTAAAACCTTCCCGACCCCACCCTTAACATCGATTCTTCTAAGTACTTCCAATATAACATCCTTTGCCGACACCCAAGGAGATAACTTTCCTGAAAGGTGTATTCCTACTATTTTAGGATATTTTATTCTAAATGGTGCTCCAGCCATGGCACATGCTATATCTAATCCACCTGCACCCATAGCAAAACACCCAATACCACCTGCTGTAGGAGTATGACTATCTGATCCTATTAAAGTGTTTCCGGGTTTAGCAAAACGCTCAAGAAATACCTGATGACAAATTCCGTTTCCAGGTCTTGAAAAATGCAGACCATATCGCTGTGCAATTGACTGCAAGAAAAGATGATCATCAGCGTTTTTATAATCAGTTTGTAAAGTGTTATGATCAACAAAACTGACAGAAAACTCAGTTTTTATTCTATTTATTCCAATAGCCTCAAACTGCAGGTATGCCATAGTTCCAGTCGCATCCTGCGTAAGAGTGTTGTCTATTTTTAGTGCAACCTCATTCCCTGCAATTTTTTCACCTTCAACTATATGCTTATTAAGTATTTTTTCGGTTATTGTACCCGCCATACTTAGCACCTGCCTTCTATTTTTATTTTACACTCTCAATTAGAGTATCTTGTGATGTTAATTATTGTGATGTACATATATTAGTTTTGCTGTACAATACATGAGCATTTTGCCATGTTATATATGAAAGACTTTCACCGCATGTTGTACAGCTAGCATTTATTAAGGTTACATCACAAGAGCCTTAATTAAAGATACATGGGTAATCTCAATTCAAACTATAATAAATTATTTTATAATAGTTCAGTAGATAATTATCAAATGCGAATAATCCGTTTCGATAAATACATTCAAGCTATGGGAACAAGATATTCGACACTTATTTCCTTGTCATTAATTATAAATGAATAAGGTATGCTGTCAAGTTAAGATTAATAATTTGCTCATACCAATTCAAGAATTACAGGCTGTCTATTAAAGCCCATTTTCTTTTCACTTTGTGAAACATATACATTGCGAATTGATGATTTTGCAATCCTTGAAGCAAATGCGTAATCCTGCCTCTGACATATATTATTGAGATAGGTACTATTGATTTCTGATTCTTCCTGATGAGATTGAATAAGATCAATCCAGCCTGTTTTCAACATTTCCTTAATAGAATAATAACTGCTTTTATCATTCTTCACTATGGGTGATAGGCTACCTAATATAATGCACTCATCAACCATTTTGATTTTAGAATAGTCTATAAGAAATTCCCAATACTCTTCAGGGTTAATATATCGCTCTTTGTAGGAGATATTAATAGCCATAACATTTGCGCTAAAGTCTTGAAATAATATATCAAGCCATCCGTAGCTATTAGATGGACTTCGATAATTACAGCGATTTCGAGTGAAATCCTTTGTAGATAAGATCATAATACCTTTTTGTCTATCTGCTCCAGTAAAAAACTGATACTGCCATCCAAGCTCATTCATGGCATTACAGATTATCTGTCCATTGCGATCATTTACAAATTGGTGTAAAAAAATAATTTCTGGCTCATGTAAGTTAAGAGCATTAATTACATCCAGTAAATCATTGCAATTTATATCTTCATGTAGGTTCCAGGATAATATTTTCATATCTTCACAATTTTCCTCATTAATATAGCCTTATTCTATATCGGTTATATTTTCAATAATATTAAGGTTATTTATAAAATTTTGTAGAAAAAAGTGTGGCACATTTTTTCATTAAAGC
>DASRMZ010000287.1:0-15364 GCA_035647675.1 Thermoclostridium sp.
TCTGTATCAAAGCCATCAATTTCAGAATTTACCCAGTAGAATGCATAGTGGTTTCTTCTTTCACGGTATTCGGTTTTATGATAGATAGCAGAGCCATCAACTTCAACCTCACCTGTGTTGAAATTTCTTTGGAAGTTTGTCATGTCATCCATAGCATTCCACAGGCAAAATTCTACAAAAGAAAAGAGTGATATTTCCTTTTCTTCATTAGTTTTGTTTTTAATTTTTATCTGGTTTACCTCTCCGTTATAATCAAGAGGCACAAAGGATAGCTGGCTTGCTTCAATGCCATTGCGTTCACCTGTGATACGTGTATAACCCAAACCATGCCTGCATTCGTACTTATCCAAATCACGTTTAACGGGCATCCATCCTGGTGTCCAATAATCTTTGTCGTCATAGATATAAAAGTACCTTCCACCATTGTCGGTGGGAACATTATTATAACGGTACCTAGTGATCCGCCTTAGTCGGGCATCACGGTAGAAACTATATCCACCGGATGTATTTGAAATGAGTGAAAAGAAATCCTGGCAACCAAGGTAGTTGATCCAAGGATAGGGTGTAGTGGGTGTAGTAATTACATATTCCTTGTTTAAGTCATCAAAAAAACCAAATTTCACATGAAAACCTCCTCGCATAATAATTATTGTAAAAATATTTTATATATTTTTCAGGCTTGTTGAACTAGCCCGAACTATCAGCTCAGTATTAAGGTTATATGTACTAATATTTTTCGATGTATCGCCTATCATTTTCAAAACCTCTTCAACCGCCTTTTGAGCCATAGAATATAGTGGAACACGTACGGTTGTTAATGCTGGCTTTACAAAGGAGCTAGGGATAATATCATCGAACCCCGTTATTGACATATCCTTTGGGACACATATCTTTTCGTTTTCTAAAACATCTATTGCAGACAAAGCCATATCGTCATTGCAGCAAAAAAGAGCAGTTGGGAGCTTATCGTGATGGAGCATGTTTAGTACTGCTTGGGCAGCAGTTTTCCTTATAAACTCACCCTTTAGGTTCCATTTGTCATTTATCTCAAGACCGTGTTCTTTTAAAATATTTTGATATGCCTCGTAACGAATTCTGCCAGAGTAAGTGTTCAATCGACCAGCAAGTATGCCAATATCCTGGTGTCCTAAGCCAATCAGGTATTCAACCATATTACGAGCACCCTCATCATCCGTTGAATTTATTATGGCTACTCTACCTTTTTTCACCCTGCGCAGTACTTCTTCAGCTGAATAGTCAATAATGGAAAAAGGAAAACCCATGGAGGCTACATCAGCAATTACGTCAGGCTCTTGCTCAGTTCCAACAATTATACCGCCGTCAATTCTTTTTTCTAGAAAGGCTTGTTTAACTTTTCCATAATCATTCACAGTATATATAGAGTTGACCAAGACATAAATACCATTTGCATTTGCCTTGTCAATGACTGCATCGATAAAAGGAGAAAAGTAATTATTTCTATATATTCTATTGGCATTACCTTTTTCAGCAGTGCTTACAATAAAAAGGCCTATAGTATCTGTCTTTTTGCCAGCCAGAACCCTTGCTGAGATATTAGGGTGGAAATTGTACTGCTCAATAACACTCATAACCTTTTTTCGAGTTTCGTCTGGAACATTTCCATAATTGTTTATAACCCTAGATACGGTGCTTCTAGATACACCTGCAAGCTTTGCTATATCTTCACTTTTCATTTTATTCTTCCTATAGCATTTTGCGATGTTACAGATAACACGGAGGAAATAATAAAGGGGAAATAACACGGTGGGATGGTTCTTTTGTGTTATTTCCATACAATATGTTATGGTTATGCATAGGAGGTTGTAATCACATATTGTATAGCTAATTCCTAAAGGTTACATCGCAAAAGCTTTTCTTAATTAGTAAATTTATTGATTGTTGTGAACACGCGTTTATAAGTATAATTATACATAATTTTACTAAAAGATCAATAATAATAATTAAAAAATAAATGAGAAAGATATGGAACCAATCTGATTATTCATGATAAGGTAAAGAGTAAGGCGAGAGATATCATAGGATCATACATTATTTGAATAAAAAATGCTTCTTGATAAGAAGCATAAAAACTGGAGCGGGTGATGGGAATCGAACCCACACGGTCAGCTTGGGAAGCTGATATTCTGCCACTAAATTACACCCGCATGTGAAGTTGTCAATATTGATTCTATCACAAATTATAATTGATGAGAAGTTTTATTTTATATTCCCATGAATCAATTTTACGTTCCATTATTTGCCGCTATGATATATAATGTTTTTAATGGCTGTGGGCTTTAAATATGCTTTATGTAATATTATTCTTTTTGGAGGTGTTTTTATGATGAAGAATGGCGAACTATATGAGGTAAGACCTATTAAAGACTTAAAAGATATGCTAAGTTCTAGTGTGGAGATATATGGTGATAAGGCAGCTTTTTTATCAAGACCCAAGGGCAGTTCTGACTATGCCCCTATATCATATAAGCAATACAAAGCAGATGTTGAAGCATTCGGGACAGCACTTATTGATCTGGGTCTTGGAAATGGGAGAATTGCTTTAATAGGAGAAAACCGTTATGAATGGTCCGTATCCTATCTTTCAATTGTTAATGGAACAGGGGTTATTGTTCCATTAGATAAAGAGCTTCCAGCAAATGAAATAGAGTTACTTTTAGAGCGTTCACAGACCAATGCTATTATTTATTCGGAGGGTATTAAAGACAAAATAGAGCCTCTTGTCCAAAAATCCACACCATTACAATATTTTATTAGTATGGATAGAGAAGAGGATGAAGGTAATATACTATCCTTCCATGCACTTTTAGAAAAAGGACATAAATTATTGAAGGAAGGAAAACGTGAGTTTATTGATGCACAGATTGATGCAAAAGAAATGAAAATACTCCTTTTCACATCAGGAACTACCGATACCGCCAAGGCTGTAATGCTATCTCACCAAAACATAGCAGAGAATCTAATGGGTATGTGCTCCATGCTATATATTGATCAAAATGATGTCTTTTTATCAATACTTCCAATTCATCACACATATGAGTGCACATGTGGATTTTTGTGCCAAATATATAGAGGCTGTACAATTGCCTATTGTGAGGGATTACGCCATATAGTCAAGAATTTAAAAGAATCCAAAGCCACCATGATGTTAGGCGTTCCATTAGTTTTTGAATCTATGTACAGGCAAATAATGAACCAAGCAATAAAATCAAAAGGCGAGCAAAAGATACAGTTCGCAATTAGGCTAAGTAATGCTTTTAGAAAAGTTGGCATTGATCTTCGTGCAAAGCTATTTAAGCAGATTCACGAGGCATTAGGCGGGCATATTAGAATATTTATCAGTGGTGCTGCGGGGATAGATCCTCAAATAGCTAAGGGGTTTAGAGAGTTAGGTATTACGCTGGTGCAAGGCTATGGTCTTACTGAATGTGCTCCTATTGTGGCCTTAAACCGCGATAAATACTATAAGGATGAGGCTGCAGGATTACCACTTCCAAACCTCCAGGTTGAAATTGATAGTCCTGATGAGGATGGAATTGGTGAGATAAAGTGTAATGGCCCAAGTGTTATGATGGGATATTATGAGAATCCAGAGGCTACCAATGAGGTTGTTAGGGATGGATGGTTTTACACCGGTGATAGTGGTTTTATTGATAAAGATGGATTTGTTCACATTACAGGGCGCAAAAAGAATGTAATTATTACAGGAAACGGCAAGAATGTTTTCCCAGAGGAAATTGAAACATTATTAAATAGGAGCCTGTATGTTAAAGAGTCGTTGGTATACGGCAAAGGTCAATCCGATGGCGATACAGTAATCTGTGCCAAGATTGTCCCTGATAATGATAAAATCAAAGAGGATAAAGAGAATAGCTTGCTTACAGACGAAACAACTGAAAAAATTATTGAAGAAGAGGTCAAGAAGATAAATAAAACCATGGTAATCTATAAGCATGTTAAGGAGATTACTTTACAAGAAGAGGAATTTATAAAAACAACAACAAGGAAAATAAAAAGACATGAGGAATTGGGTCTTAAATAATGTAGTTTAGCTGTGGTGCACTTCTGCTTTATTAATAATGGACATTTTGTGGTACTATATATTCCGTGTTAGCTATACTTCGCTGTGCAATATATAGCAGGTATGAATGAAGACTTGTCACTACATATTGTGAAGCTAACTTTTTATTAAGTTACATCGTAAAAGCATTTTATAAAAACATGGGTGCATACTGCTATGCACCCTACTGAATTATTATTAATTTTCTGGTTAATCAATAACCTTATCTATCTCAAAACGAAGAATTTTCCTAGATGTATTCTTTTTGAACTCTTCCTCTCGAATTTTGACCTTTTTTATTGCCTTATATGATACCATTCTCTTGTTCACATTTTTAATTTCCTTATCAAAGTGGGCTTGAGCGTCGGTTATACCCTTAGTGCTAAGTGCATCATAATCAGGGAAGATTTCGGCAACAATAACCTGCTTGTTCTTTTGTGCGTTGCTTTCGCCAGGATAAACTACAACCTCGGAAACTCCATAAACTCTGGATATTTCAGTTTCAATTTCCTCTGGATACACGTTTTTACCGTTACTGAGAATTATCATATTTTTAAGTCTTCCAGTTATGTATAACCAACCTTCTTCGTCAAGCTTTCCATAGTCCCCCGTCCTAAAATAGCCTTCTTCGTCAAACACCGCTGCAGTTGCTTCTGGATCCTTGTAATAACCAAGCATTACATTTGGACCCTTAACACATATTTCACCCTCGCCATTTTCGTCAGGGTTTCTAATCTTTATTTTTTCTCCGATGATGGGTATACCAACACTACCCTTTTTTTGATATTTGTTTCTGTTGCATGATACCAGCGGAGAACACTCAGTAATACCATAACCGTTGAGAATGGTTATGCCCATACTATCGAATGTATCGATAATATCTTGATTTAGACTGGCGCCGCCACAAATAATCATTTCAAGCTTTCCACCAAAAACATCTGTTACGCTTTTAAAAAGTGTACGTCGTGCATCAAGTCCGATTTTTCGCAAAAAGTTACTGAATTTAAGTAATAGGCGAAGCTGACCTGACTTACCGCTTTTTTCAGCTGTGGACCATATTCTTTTATGTATTGTTTCTACAAATAAGGGTACTAAAACTAAATGCGATGGCTGTTGTTCCTTCATTTCATCGAGCATATATTTTAGACCACTTGAAATATAAATAGTTGACCCTTGTGAAAAATGACCAACAAAATTTACAGTAGAACCATATGTATGATGGGGTGGCAGTAAGGACATAGTTTTTGGGGTAACATCAAAAAGGTACATTCCCTGTGTCATATCCGAAACTATATTTGTCTGCGAGAGCATTACGCCCTTTCCTTTACCTGTAGTGCCTGAAGTAAAAACGATAGACGCAAGACTATCGGGAACGATTTCATATTCGTAGTAAGAATTGTCCCCCTTTTTATATTTCTCACTGCCTTGCTTTACAATATCCGGTAAGTTAATTGCTCCTTCTAAGCTTGCATTACGCATACATATACAAGCTTTTAAGGTCGGGATTTTTTCTTTGGCTATCTCAATCTTTTCTTCTATAGCAGGACTGTAAAAAACAAATTCGCATTCAGCCAAATTCATTATTCCCACCATCTCTTCTGATGGTAAGTCCTTATCAATTGGAACGGTGATTGCACCGATGGACATCAAGCAAAAATACGAGCATATCCATTCATAAGAGCTTTCGCCGATAATGGCCACATGCTTGCCTGTGCATCCCATATCTATTAGCTCTGTGCCCATATCTCTGATATAATCCCGTGCCTGGGCATATGTGACATCAATAGTATCCTTATCATATGGATTGTTTTTGTATGATAGTGCAACTCTGTTAGGATATTTCTTTGCAACATTCTCAGTCATAATCCTGAAATCTTCAAAGACTGTTGTTTCGTATAATGGATAATCTATACCTTTCATAGGTTTTACCTCCCATACCAGGTACGTAAATAAAACAAGGGGACGTTTTTTTTCGTTATTAAGGTTACATCGAAAAAGCCTTCATTAACAACTACGAATTTAAAAACAAAAAACCTCATTTATATTTATAAAAAGGTTGTTATTAATATATTGAACCATTACTTACTATATTAAATGTAATTTAAAAAAATATCAATAACAGAATTTTCTATCACCTTAGAAAGAGTATCCCTCTTGTGCCTTAGCTCAGTAGGGGAGGGTCATGGGCTCTTAACGGTGTGGTGAAATCTGACATATGTGATACAAATCTGTTTAGATATAGTTAGTAGCAATAGATTAGGGAAATATAGAAAAGCCAAACATATGTGACACAAACCTTTGTGACAGTTTCCCTGAATAATACTCATGGACTCTTAACGCTGTATAAAACAGGGAAGACATGGACTTATTCTATTAGCTGTTTATGCCGATAACAAGTGTATAAGGATATGTATTTTATTCCAAGGAGGGGAAGATTATGATCAAAGGAATTCAATCTAATTCTGCTTATCAACGTACTGAGCAATTAAATAACAAGCAGAACACAAAAGAAACTGATATACAAAAGAATGAGGATCAGGAAGTTATTCTTGAGCTTGGCACAAAAACACCAGAAAAATCCGCTACATATTCGAAACCAGCGAATAACAAGCCGAATGCTGCACAGGTTCAAAAGCTGTGGGCAGAAGCTGAAAAAACCCACGAATCGCTCAGACGTATGGTTGAGGAACTTATACGCAGGCAAGCAGGTAATGTAGAAGCATTCAAAGTTTCAGGGGAAAGCTTACAGGTTGACGAAGACACCAGACTCCAGTCTGAAATGTCCATCGCAGAGGATGGCGAATTTGGGGTCAATGCAGTCAGTGATAGAATTGTCGAATTTGCAATTGCAGTTTCAGGTGGTGACAAGAGTAAGCTAGAAACTATAAAAACTGCCATTGATAAAGGGTTCCAAGCTGCTAAAGGTATTTTGGGTGGAACACTGCCTGAGATTAGTAACAAAACCTATGATGAAATCATGAAAAAGCTTGATGAGTGGGCAGAAAGTGAACAGCAATAGCGTTTGCGCTTTATTTTGAAGGGCATTAAAGCTAAGGGTATGACGAAGAAAACATTTATGAAGGGCTGAGAACTGGTTAATGTTTTTGATGCAATAAATAAAGACCCAAAAAAGCCTCTGGTAGTTAATTTCCATCGGGGGCTTTTTTAACCCTTATGTTTGATTCAGGCATAAGGCAACACATAAAATATGTAACGTGGTAACATCACAAAACGCTCAATAATGTGACAGAAACGGGGGAGTTTCAATGCAGCGAAAATGTAATTTTGGAATTATAGGTAGTGGCTGGCGGGCAGAATTCTACATGCGAATAGCCCAAGCGTTGCCAGATTTATTTCAAGTAAGTGGTATTGTTACACGAAACAAAGAGAAAAAGGTACAATTTGAAAAAACTTTTGGTTATCGTGTGTACAATTCCATAGATGACTTATTATTGGAGCGCCAGCCAGATTTTATGGTGGTATCGGTGAGTAAAACTGTTGCAGCGGGAATAACTGCACAGCTTTCTCAAAAAGGCATAGCCGTTCTTGCGGAAACGCCTCCTGCTACCAATATCAAAGAATTAAACGAGCTGTACAAGCTTGTAAAATCAGGTGCACGAATACAAATTGCAGAACAGTATTTCCTACAGCCTATGAATGCGGCTGCACTATCTGTTATGCAATCGGGACGGATGGGAAATATCAACTATGCACTTGTGTCATTTAGTCATGGTTACCATGCGATTAGCTTAATCCGGAAAATATTAGGCATTGGGTATGAGAATGCTATAATTCAAGCTCACAAATTTAGTTTTCCACTGGTGGAAGGCTTTACAAGAGCAGGGATGCCTGAAAAGGAAAGCATTAAAGACAATGAACATGTATTTGCGTTCTTTGATTTTGGTAACAAGCTAGGCTTGTATGATTTTGAAAACAATCAGCACCGTTCATGGGCAAGGTCGCAAAGAATAATGGCAAGGGGAGAACGTGGTGAAATAAATAATGCTGATGTAAAATATTTAAAGGATTTTGAAACACCCATTGAGTTAACTTTGAAGCGTATGCAGGCGGGTGAAAGCGGCAATCTGGAAGGATATTACTTCAAAGGGGTTCTGTGTGGTGAACAATGGATTTATCAAAACCCATTTATACCAATAAGTTTTTCAGATGAAGAAATTGCAATTGCAATGTGCCTGTTAAAAATGAAAGAGTATGTGGAGGGGGGACCAGAATTCTACAGTCTTGCCGAAGCATCACAGGATCAATACTTAGCGTTGATGATGGAGCAAGCACTGGAATCTGGAGAAAAGGTGACAACACAGACGCAGGGCTGGGCTCATTCTTAAACACAATCAAATATAGTGTGCAGTGATATGTAAAATATGTGTTACTATTCACACAACATCTCGTTGTCATTCCGAACGTAGTGAGGAATCTTTGTTTTAGCGTAAGATTTCTCGGTAAGCACGGAATGACAATCATTGGATCGGATACCCTTGGATGACAGCTAAGGCATGTGCGCATGTGAACAGTATCAAATATATAACGTTGCAAAATGTTTTAGATAGATAGCGGTTGTAATTAGACTCATTGTTAAGTACAATCAAATTAAAACACTTATATGAAGCAGCATTATGATTCATACAAGAGTTCATAAACATGGAGGTAAAGACATGATTCTTGCAGCACAATTGTATACTTTAAGAGATTACTTAAAAACACCCGAGGGTATCAAAGATTCGCTAAAGAAGGTTAGTGACATAGGTTATACTTGCGTTCAGGTTTCGGGTATTGGACCAATTGATTCTACGGAGTTAAAGAAAATGGTTGATGATTTAGGTCTAACCATTTGCGCAACACATATTGGTTATAACCGATTTAAAGAAGATCTTGATAATGTTATAAAGGATCATCTCATTTACGGTTGTAAATATGTTGGGCTTGGCTCGTTACCCGAAAAATTTAGAAATGAAGAAGGATTTAGGAGTTTTGCAAAAGAGTTTAGCGAAATTGGTAAAGAATTAAAAAAGAACGGTTTACAATTTGTATATCACAATCATCACTTTGAATTTGAAAAATATAACGGGAAAACAGCCTTTGACATTATCTTAGATGAATCCTCAAAAGATGATTTGGGGATACTGCTAGATACATATTGGGTTCAAGCAGGCGGAGCCGATCCAGTTTATTGGATTCATAAACTAAAAGGACGTATGAATGTCATTCACTTTAAAGATATGGCTATTCGAAACGAAAAACAGGAGTTTTCTGAAGTAGGGTATGGAAATATGAATTGGGATCCAATTATTAAAGCCTGTTATGAAACGGGAATTGAGTATGTTGCTATTGAGCAGGATACTTGCCTTGGTGATCCGTTCGAGAGCTTAAAGATGAGCTATGAGTTTCTAAAAGACAAGATAAAATAAAAATTTTGCAAAAGTGGAGCGGTTATGTGTAAATTGTGTTTCCGCAGGCTTGTCACAAACTATGTTTGCTGCTCGCCCACTCAACCTAGGATATGCTTCGGATGATTTGTCTCCTTTGCGGCAAAAGCACTAGATTTAATGCAACGCCTTAAGCTATGAGGTGTTTTAAGTTAGAGGTCTAATGCTCAAGGGTCGCTCATCATCACGGTTTATATATGAGGTAGGTGGCATGTCTTCGGCGCATTTCCGCTGGCGTCAACAAAAGCACCCGAATCTCCTGCTACTTTTAGTTATTCTTGCAAAAATTTTGTTTATAAAACTCTTTGACTTTAAAACCTAAACAGAATATAATGAATTCGAAAAGAATAATATTTCACCTGACGCATTTGGGTACGTCCCGGATGGAAAGGCGACGGATTTTAATAGTGATACAATGATTCCGCGCCTTTGGCGTGGTTTTTTTATGCAAATTTTAAAGTAAGTTTTTAAAATTTATGTGTAAACCATGATTGGCGGAGCAAAATGTAAATGGAGGCACAGTTTATATTTTACAGTGCGGGGCTAGCAGTGCGTTAAGCTCCTTAAACAGTAAAAGGAATCAATGAAAGCCGCGACAAGGAATGACTGAAACAATTTGCATATTGGAAAGTGAAATATATCCTAAAACGAAGGAGGATTGTTTATGAATGACAGGTTAGCGGTAATAAGTATTATAGTAAATGACACCGAAGCATCTAGTGGGATTAACGAGTTGCTTCATGATTTTAGTAATTATATTGTTGGCAGAATGGGAATGCCGTATAAAGAGCGCGGTGTATCCATTATTTGTATAGTTATGGATGCGCCAGAGAATATAATAAGCTCCTTATCAGGTAAGCTCGGAATGCTTAATGGAGTGAGTATTAAAACAACATTTGCAAGGAAATAAACAAAGAGCATGGATATATCATTACTATTAACGATGCGAAAATGCTACTGTTCACAGCTATATCTCAAAATCTTAATGGAATGAACTGTGACGCGAAAACGTTAATGATTGCTCTTGTGTTTTATACAAAGGAACTGTCAGACAGTGTTGCATCCCTGTGTTGCATCACAAAATATTCTAATAAAAGAAAGAAGGATAATTATGAGAAAAACTATATTTATGATTTTAACCATTGTTCTTTTAGCCGCTGTGTTAGTAGGGTGTTCGTTAGGTGGTACCAACAGTGCACCCACACCAACAGCTACGCCAAGTGGAATCGATGCCCCAACAACCGCCCCTACTGAAGTGCCAAATGTGACACCTGTTGAGGGTAATGGGAAAACAGAAATTGAGCCAGTAGAAATGAAAATAGGAGGACTCAAGGGACCGACATCTATGGGCTTAGTGAATATTATGGAATCGGTTGAACAAGGTGAGGCAGCAAATGACTATGTATTCACGATTGCAGGCTCAGCAGATGAGTTAACACCAAAACTTATTAAAGGTGAGCTTGATATGATTGCAGTGCCGGCAAACCTTGGCTCCGTTCTATATAACAATACAAATGGTGAAATTCAACTTCTTGCGGTAAATACATTAGGCGTTATTTATATAGTTGAAAAGGGCAATGGATTACAATCCATTGCAGATTTAAAAGGCAAGACAATCTATGCATCAGGTAAGGGTTCTACACCTGAGTATTCACTAAGATACCTTCTTATTGAAAATGGAATTGACCCTGATAACGATGTAAATATTGAATGGAAAAGTGAACACACTGAGGTTGTAGCTGTTTTATCCGGGCTTGAAAATGGTATTGCTATGATACCACAGCCCTTTGTTACAATAGCCCAGACTCAAATTGAAGATTTACGTGTCGCATTAGATCTTACAAAGGAATGGGATGCACTTGACAACGGAAGTGATATGATTACTGGTGTTATTGTGGTCAGAAAAGAATTTGCAGAGCAGTATCCAGAACAAATTTCAGTATTTCTTGATGATTACAAACAGTCGATAGATTATGTGAATAATAATGTATCAGAGGCTGCTGCATTGATTGAAAAACATGGGATATTCCAGGCCGCTATTGCTGAAAAAGCAATACCCTACTGTAATATATTCTTTATGGAAGGTGCTGAAATGAAGAGGTCAATGCAAGGAAATTTAAGCGTTTACTTCGACCAGAACCCAAAATCAATAGGTGGTAAATTGCCGGAAGACGATTTTTATTATGAAAGATAAAAAGATTAACAGAACAAAAATTGAAAAGCTTGCTGCAGTATTATTTGCGTTGCTTGTTTGGCATATAGTGGCTGTAATAGTTGATAGTAGTATGCTGCTTGTTACACCAATAGCAGTGCTTAAGAGGCTTTTCAGCCTTTTACTAGAAAGAGATTTTTTATCTGCAGTAGGCTTTTCGTTTATAAGGCTTGTTTCAGGCTTTCTTATAGCCTTGGCAACAGGTAGTGTCCTTGCGGTTATTGCAGGGCGATTTCGCTTTGCACAGACCATGTTTTGGCCATTTATTGTAGTTATAAAATCAGTACCGGTGGTATCATTCATTATTCTTTGCTTAATATGGCTTAGCTCAAGAACCCTTTCAATATTTATAGCTTTTTTAATGGTGCTCCCAATTGTTTATACCAATATGCTTGAAGGAATAAAAAGCACAGATAAAAAACTATTAGAAATGGCGAAGCTTTTCAATGTTAATTGGTTTAAAAAATTGAAGTTTATATATTTACCGCACTTGAAACCATATATTATCTCAGCTTGCAGTATTTCAATAGGTCTTTCGTGGAAGGCCGGTACTGCTGCTGAGGTTATAGGTATTCCCAAGGGGTCTATAGGTGAGAAGCTTTATGAGGCAAAGGTGTATTTTAGTTCCGTTGATCTTTTAGCTTGGACAGTTGTTATCATTGTAGTCAGCATTGTATTTGAAAAACTATTTTTGTATTTTTTGAATTATTTCTTTGAAAGATTGGAGAGTGGCTAATATGGATATTGTAGTTTCAAATCTTTCAAAAAGCTTTGGCGCAAAGAATGTGCTGGTTGATTTTAGCGCCACATTTCCAGAAAATGAAGTAACTTGCTTAATGGGACCTTCAGGCTGCGGTAAAACCACTCTTTTAAACATTTTGATGGATTTTTTGCATCAAGATAGTGGAAGTGTTAGTGTAGTACCCAAGCATAAGAGCGCAGTTTTCCAAGAGGATAGGCTTTGTGAAGGCTTTAATGCTGTTTCAAACGTGCGTCTTGTTTGTAGCAGGAAGATAGAGAACAGAGAAATAATTTCGCATCTTGAAAAGATAGGTCTTACAGGCAGCCTTAGCCAGCCTGTAAGTGAGTTAAGCGGTGGTATGAAGCGTAGGGTGGCGATAGTTCGAGCTGTCCTGGCAAATGGCGATATATTATTCCTTGATGAACCCTTTAAGGGTCTTGATGTCAATACAAAAAAAGACGTTATGCAGTATATAAAGAGCAATGCACAAGGCAGGACTGTAATCATGGTTACCCACAGTATTGAAGAGGTTGAGTTTATGAACGGTAACCTTATAACTATGAAATAAAAAACCATTTGACTTGCCACTACTTGTAGCGTTGCATAAAACGAAACCTTATAACGGCGGAATAAAAGGCTGAAGGCTAAAGGGCTTGGTTGATGTTGCCTAAGATATTACCAACTATGACAAGATATTAATAGATGAATAACCACTATGATATATATAATAAAATCAAAATCAAAGTCAAGGATGAGAGGTTTTATTATATGTATAAAAATCAATGGATAGAATCTGTGATAACTAATACAACAAAAAAGCCAATGCCAGTTCTTTCATTTCCAGGTTCACAACTGATCGGGGCAACAGTGCGCGAAATAGTGGTAGATGGCGAAATGCAGGCAAAGTGCATGAAAGCAATTGCAGATCGTTATGACACATTGGCTGCGGTCAGTAACATGGATCTTTCAGTTGAAGCAGAGGCATTTGGTGCTGATACTGTATATAGTGATAATGAGGTCCCAAGCATAGTAGGGCATCTTGTAGCTTCAAAGGCTGATGTTGAGCAGCTTAGCATTCCTGAGGTTGGGGCGGCACGGACAGGTGAATATGCTAAAGCCATAAAAACAGCACTTGAGCTTATTAGCGATCGACCTGTTTTTGCAGGGGTAATTGGTCCGTTTTCTCTTGCGGGTAGATTAATGGGTATGACCCCAATAATGTATAGTATTATTGATGAACCCGAGATGGTACATTTGCTTCTTAGAAAGATGACTGAGTTTTTAATCAACTATATTTTAACATTTAAAAAAATAGGCTCCCATGGAATAGTGATGGCTGAGCCAGCAGCAGGTCTTTTGTCACCTGCTTTAAACGAAGAATTTTCAGCTCAATATGTGAAACGAATTGTCGAAGCAGTACAAGATGAGGATTTTATTGTGATATACCATAACTGTGGGAATAGCGTTGGTTCACTGATACCTGCTATTGTTGAAACGGGGGCAGCGGCTTTACATTTCGGAAGTACTGTTGATTTATCAGAAGTTATAAAACAAATTCCATCCGATAAATTAGTTATGGGTAATGTTGATTCGGCAAAACAAATTGCCTATGGTACACCTGAGTCGATAAAAGAGGTTGTGCGTGATATGGTCAAAAAGATGCAAGAATATCCGAACTATGTTCTATCATCAAGCTGTGACATTCCACCCCAGACTCCTATTGAAAATATAGATGCGTTTTTTGAAGGGGCAGGCTTCTGACAAGTCTGCCAAGGGGACGGAGTTGTTGGCAACCTCCTCCTTTGAAAGAAGAAACGTCATTGTTTTTAAGTAAAACTCTTCCCGGGGGTGACAAGGGGACGGGGTTGCTGTCACCCCCCTTGTCAACCCGATTTCTTGATCGCGGTAGCCAGCCAACTGTACTCCTTTAAAAGAAGAAACGTCATTATTTTTAAGTAAAACTCTTCCCGAGCTGGGCTTAATTATGGTAGCAATACAGTTGAGCAAGGTTGTTTTCCCGGAGCCACTGGCACCCATAATTCCAAGGAATTCGCCTTCAAGCACGTCAAAACTGATTCCTTTAAGTGCTTCTGTTTTATTAGCGCCCTTACCGTAGGCCTTTGTAACACTTTCAACCTGTAAAACTCTATCTAAATTCATAAATGGCCTCCTAAATTGCTTTAAATTCATTATAACAAGTATCACAAAGGATAAATACTTACACTTGATGTAAGGGTATTGACAAACCCCTGCGATAAAGTGTTTGTTTTTTTATCAAAACTTCTTGCAATTAATAATGGAATATTTTAGAATAGATATGAAAACGATTTCAAGAAATAAGAGATATGGTGTAGAAAACGTTGAGATAATACATGAAACCGATTACAAAGGAGGGGCAAAGTGTCAACAATAAATGATGTGGCGGCAAGGGCTGGTGTATCTGCAGCAACTGTGTCTAGAGTTGTAAATTCCAACTCAAATGTATCACCAGAAACATTCAAAAGGGTGACTGAAGCCATTAATGCTCTAAATTATAGACCTAACCTTTTAGGTAGAAACCTTCGTAAAACAAAGTCAGAAAGAATATTAGTGCTTTTGCCTAACATATCTAACCCTTTTTATTCGGAAATAGTCAAAGGAATAGAAGATGTTGCAAATCAAAATGGATATTATATTATGCTTTGCAATACAGATTCAGATATAGCAAGAGAGAAACAATATATCAAAATGCTAAAAAGTCAACTAGCCGATGGTGCAATACTTATGGCTTCTGAAATGAATTGTGAAGAACTAACTGAATTATCTCAACAGACCCCTGTAGTACAATGTTGCGAGTATAAAGAGGGAATTCCTATGTCTCATGTGTC
>DASRMZ010000288.1:0-4745 GCA_035647675.1 Thermoclostridium sp.
CATAACACTTGATTCCATGGTCATAGCAATTTCGCATCTTAGTTTAAAGTGTGTAAATGTTATAGCTGTTTTAACTTCCTTCTTTTGTCTATCTGAGCTTGCTCCCTCAGCCACCCAAGTAGCAACTGGCTTAACACTTGAAGTCGGAATGTTCATTCCTGCTGGGAACGCTGTCTTAGTTACAAGCGGTAAAATCATACCAGTTGATACTAACTTCTCAACTATTCTATTTACTAAAACAGTTGGAATTGCTGTTGTCAAATCAGTAGTTGCTGTTGTAGCATCTTCTCTTAATTCTGCTGGTATAGCTGTTCCTTTTGTTACGAATTGTTGAAATGCTTTTCTGTATTCCATTTCATCTTCGTCTGCTGTTTTTCTTTTTTCTTGTGTTTTTGCCCCTGTTACTACTATACCAGGAATTTCACCGTTAACTACTGCGGTTCGGAGATCTCCTTCTTCGCCTTCGTTGCCTTCATCTTTCATTTCGTCTACCATAGCTTGTACACTTCTTATTTCTTCGTCTATTGCTGTTATTTCACCCTGTAGACTTCTTAATTCTGCTACTTCTGTTGCTCCATCTACCTCTGCCATTTTAGCAGTCCTCAATTCTTGCTTTTTCTTTAATAATGCTAATAATTTCTTTTTCATTATTTATTACCTCCAAATTTTATTTTTAGTTTTAATCTTTCTACTTCAAGCACACTCTTTTCGTTATCCAACGTGGCTCTTGCATTATCCAACGCAACTTTATCCGAACTTTCCAGTTCTTTAGCCCGTGCCTCTATGCTTGTTGCTTCATAAGCAGGACTCCATAATGCAGAAATCTCGCCTATTTTACTAAATTCATATATCTCCCTTGTGGGAACAGGATCGTCTATATTCAACCATTTTTCAGTCTTAACTCTGAATGAATAAGACATACCCGATATATCGCCTCGTTTAATAGATGAATATAATGCCTTTGCATCTACATTGTTTTCAACATCTAATTCTGCCCTGAAATATAATCCTTTTTTATCAGGTGTTAATTGTAATGTTGAATTTTTATTATTCTTTCTACTTCTTGCTAATGGTATAGTTTCGCCTTTATGATGTATAAACATAGGTACATCTTTAAGGTCTGCCCCATCTAATGCCCCACGTTTTATAACCTCATTAAACCAACCGCCTATGCTTGTCATTTCTTCGTATATAATAGCATAACCTTCTACGATATAGCCCGTATCTTCTGTAGGTTCTATGGCTCTTAACTCACACGATTCGCCAAAACTTCCATATCGTGAATGTTTGAGTTTTTCTTTATTCTTCAATTTTTCCACCCTCTTTTACTTTAGATTTATTTAATTGGTATTCATCTATTAAATCCGTTGATACAAAATTAAGACTTTGAAGTCTCCTGTCCCCCCCATCTGCGAACGGTTCAATGCCGAACATCTCGTTTATTTGGTTTAGTGTTAATAGTCCTGTTTCCTTTGCTATATTAGCCAATGTCATCTTTTCAGCTGTTCCCATGTAATTAATCTTGCTATAATAACATTTGATTCTATGCCCTACGTCTTGCTCTCTTAAAGTAAATACGCATGCAGTCATTGCCTGCTCAAATTGTATTATAAATTCTTCTATTGTTGTTTGGTAAAATGCCTCATGCTGTCCTGCGGTATAATCTCCGCTTAATATAGCAGCACTTACTCCGTAACGTTCCTGTATAACCGATTTTAAGAATTTCAATGCAGTATCACTTATATCAGGAGGATTAATTCGTACTGGTGTAAATTCCCCTGCTAAATCTGTTGCTATCATTCCGCTTTTACTTGTAGTTATATGGCTTTCGAAATCATCACGCATTTTATTCATCTTTTGTTGGTCTGCCAATGTTTTTGCACTATATACACCTTTAATCTGCAAACTTGCCTCTATGCTTTTAGGCAATCCCTGTATCGTTTTATCAAGTGCATCTATTGTTCTTATAATATCGTAATCGTTTACATTACCATTATCATCACCGCCACCTATTACCGTATTAGCACCTCTCCGCCATTTCATATGTACTAAGTCATTGTAAGGCAACGTATAACTTGAGCCATCTGCAAAATCAAACCTAACCTCCCAGACCTGCCCATCATTTACACCTATATAAACAGATTGCGGATTAAGTGGGTAAAATGCAGTATATCTTTTAAATTGCTTTCCGCTGGGTAATGTTATAACTTCATACTGCGGGTATATAAAACAATTACAATGCTTTCGCCTGATCCATTCCACGTTTGCTAGAAAGTCTGATGTAGTTTGTAATGGATTAGGTTTAAATCTAAATAGCCTTGTTATATCATCATTTTGTACTTTTAAAATATCACCTCGTTGGACTATACTTTTAATGTCAATTTTGGATATTTCGCTTGCAACTCGGTCGATGGCATTATTTACAAAGTCACTTAAATAAATATCCTTGCCGAATGATGTAAATATTGGGCTACTATCCATTAGCCAACTTCTATACTTGCTTTCCTTACCAGTAAATATATTTTTAATATAATTTAATGCACCCATGCTTCACCTCCTACCCTAATAAAGACAGATACTCTGCCTTATGCCATTCTAATACTGCATAAGCATCTATTTTGCTCGCAGTACCATCAATCCTTTTTGTTGCATCCATTTTTGTTGGTATAATTCTCCCTAACTTGTCCACTTTTAAACCTGTATTTTGAAAGCACCA
Organism: Thermoclostridium sp.; assembly: GCA_035647675.1. Lineage (GTDB taxonomy): Bacteria > Bacillota > Clostridia > DSM-8532 > DSM-8532 > Thermoclostridium. The sequence goes on from DASRMZ010000288.1 coordinate 2,717, forward strand.
TTTACATATTGGATTGTTTTGATAATTTACTAACTTGTCACGCATATCAGCCTCCAGCGTTCTCATTGGATTGTTTAATGCTTTTGCATCTTGCGGTACATTTATAACCAACTTTTCACCAAATATTTCAGCGTGCCTATTGTAATAATCTTTTGAAAACCTACTATCAACACCCGATTTAAAAGGTTTTAAATCATATTCTCCTAATAGTTCAAATTGCCAATCTGCCATAAGAGAACTGTCTATGCTGTTACCTTCTACTATTGTTATATATCCTGCTCGCTCCCATGCCCGATAATCTACATCATCAGGGCTATCTATTAACTTGCTTTCGGGTATCCAGTACCTTGTATGTAAATATTTTTTATTACTATTAGGTTTCATTAATAAAATTGTACTAGAACATAAGTCTACACTTTCAGCGAAGTCATTTCCTGCTATATAAAAAGAACCTGCGAATTCTGCAAGTTCAAATGTTTCTATATTTATAATATCGCTTTCTTGTAACCATGCAGCAGATGCCGATTGTGGTAAATTAAAGTCTTTTGCTAATACAAATGCCCTTGTTGCCGAACTCTCTCTTGCCTCTGCCACCATCTGTCTTAAAAAACTCCATTTCTTTATAGTTCCTAAGTCGGGATTGCTTTTTACCCATGTTTTTTCATCTTGCCATATTTCTTCTTCGCTATCTTGCGTATGTAACCATATAAGCCATCTCGGTCTATCTAATTCACCTTTTAAAACTTTCCTTGCCTCTTCTAAACGGTTGTCAAGGTAACCATCTCTTTCAAACCCTTCTGTTGTTAGCTCGCCATATATAGGTTCATCTTGCGTAGATAGTGCCTGTCTAATCGGCATTGTAGAGCTATTGTCCTTAAGCTCATGTGCCTCATCCACAGAACCTACTTTAATATTCTTACCTTCTTTTGCTCCTGTCTTGGCCGATATTTTTCGTATATTGCCTTTATTCTGTTTGCTGTATTTACCTCTTTTCCCTTTTTGCTTTGGATTGCCAAAATAGATGCCTTTAATATTTTTCCTTGTAACTCTTTCTAATGTCCTGCTTTCTTCTCTCATTGCATCTATTGCTTGGAACATTAAATCAGCTTGTTCATGGTCATTTGAAGAACATAACACCTTTGTTCCCATCTCTCCGCAAAACCATTCAGCTAAATCCATTGCAGCTACTAAAGGAGTCTTACCGCATTTTCTTCCTATCAGCAATAGGTATTCTTGGTATAACCTAACCCATCTATTAGGCTCTTCATCAAATATTTTAAAACTGTAAAACGCTTCAATAAACGCTTTTTGCCTTAGTGTTAATATAAAAGGCTTTCCCGCAAATGGTGCCTCGTAATGTTTACATTCTTTTTCGATAAACTTAATTCTTATATCTGACTCTTCCATATCAAATTTAAGTAAAGGATCGTCAAAGTTGTCTAACAATATATCTAACATCATCTGCAATTCTTTGCCTATTATAATATTGCCTTTATTTATCTCGGCTATATATTCCAATAAAAAAGAAGTTGGATATTCCAACCTCAATGCTTCAACTCTATTCATAATCACTCAACTCGTCATCCCAATCGTCATCTTCTACTGATAGATGTTTCATTATCTGATTCATCAAGTTAGTCAATGTTGCCGAGTGTTTTGTAATCTCGTTGGAGATAGGCAATGTTCTTTGTAGCCTTGGATTGTCAGGGTGAAATTCTACTAATCCACTTTTCAATGCTTGTTGATTTAATTCTTTTAAATATATCTTTTCATATGCAGCCTGTTCAATTAATCCTTCAAGTGCGTTTATTTTATTTTCATCTGCGTTGGGAAATTGTGCTTTTAACCTATCAATCTCTCCCTGTAAGTCCATGACCCCTCCTGTAAAATTAAAACCAATAAGATGCCTAAACCCATCGCACCCTTTTTCTAAATCGTTAGCAATCGCTCGTAACTCTTTTATGGTCTTTAGTCTATCAACCTCGGCTGACAACTCGGTATTACTCATAATATCACCTGCTTTTAAATG
>DASRMZ010000289.1:0-2019 GCA_035647675.1 Thermoclostridium sp.
TAATGGAGTGAACAGTAGCAGTTGTTGTGTTTTTATATACATTTATATTATTATTGCCTAAAATGAAAGGTAAAGCACTTTTTTTGTTTATTTATTGTTGCTTAATTGGATTTGCATCCCGTTTTAGAATGGCAAAACGAATATATGCTGATGTAGCAATTATTAATAATCCCGATATTAGAAAAATAAGCTGGAATTGCGTTACTGAAAGACCTATGAAGTTTCCTTTATAACCTGACATGGTTCCCACCATATTAGCCGCTACCATGGATGCTGCAAAACCTACCAATCCACTTAAGGCAGCATTGAAACCGAGGTAAACCGTACGACCTTCGTCAGGAGTATACTCATAAGGAATGTTGTATAGTGATATATTAATACCTGCCCACGATAGACCACTTAGGATCTGCAGCAGTACAACAAGCGGATAGATAAAAAAGGTTCCACTAGAAACGAAAAACCAAGAAGTATGAGTTAACCCAAGCAATCCAATTGAGATCATAGCTATATATGTAAATGATTTTCTATCGGCAATCTTACCCCATATGCTTACGGTAATGACATAAGTTAAAGCGTTTAACAGTCCACTAATTGTAATAAACGTGTAGCTTAATTTAAGCTTTGAAACCATGTATACAGAAAAAAATGGAGACGAGAAGTTCAAAGAAAGTCCCCACATAAAGAACAAAATAATTATCTTTCTAAATCTTTTTTCTTTTAGTGGTAATGTAAATAGTTTTTTAAAACTAATTTTACTCTGTTTAGATGGTAAAGGTGGCTCCTTTATCATCAAGTATCCGACAATGTTCATTACTAATGCAACAAATGCAACAGCAAACATTACAATATATCCTTCATATGTCTTGCCCTTTAACTCAAACTTGTCAAGAATACCACCTATTACTACATTAACTACACTGGATATAAATATCAAATATCTTTCTCTGACACTAAAAAACCTTCCACGCATCTTCTGTGGAACGATACTTATCATCAAAGTAGTGGTAGCTGGATTTACAGCATGTACCAATAAGTTGGATGTAAAATACACCCCCCCTATTATGTAAAGCCGTGCTTCAATCGACACGGGTATAAGGGGTACGACCACAAGTAACACAAGTAATAGCCTGTGCAAAAAATTGAAAACCGTTATAATGGACTTTCTGCGGTTTAGTTTTTCTAAAAGCAACGGGGATAAAAATTGTATAGTACCAGCTAAAGTCGGAATGGCAGCTATCTTACCGCAAAGATCATCATCTGCACCAATAAACTTCAAGTATCCTGTTAGAAATGCGCCTGTTGTAAACCCAAAAATTACACGAGCGGATATACCTTCGAGTATTGCCATTGTGCGACTTTTGCTGTAATCATCATGAGTTAATGTATTTGTTGATACATCGTTGCTACTATGTTTGCCAATATTATGTTTCATGTTTTGTAATAAACTCGGTTCTATAAAGCCTTTCATCTTATGCGAACACATTTTTAGCATATAGCAGTAAACATGCTTCAGGGCAGCATAAAGGCTACTTTGACAAACTAAATTATTCTAAAACAAGAACCGACCTTTCTCCAAACGTTAATTTAATATAACTATAGCTTTTCAAATTGTTCAACATTTAGAACAAAAACTGTTGCACCCCCAACCGTAACCTCAACAGGAAATGCCATTCCTGTTATTCCGGTGCTTCCAGATATGTCTAGATTAGGCATTGCTTTTTTTCTTGTCTTACACTTCTTTCTAATAATGTCAGTCACTTCAGAGATTTTTTCTTCATCTGCACCAATCATAATGGTGGTATTTCCAGATCTTAAAAACCCTCCTGTTGAACACAGCTTTGTAACACCAAAGCCTTGTCTTCCCAACTCGCTTATGACAGAATTACTATCTTCATCACTGATAATTGCCATAATTAGTTTCATAACATCACCTCCTCATATAATATTTACTGAACCCAAAACAGCATAAATGCATCTATTTGATGCAATACAATATATATTAGTTATCCTATGTATATA
>DASRMZ010000290.1:0-2461 GCA_035647675.1 Thermoclostridium sp.
TCGCTCTGGGTTAAGCCAGACTTGATCATCTAAAGTCCAGTCTCGAGTTCTCCCTGTCCAACGTTCAGGATGTGCAGCTTTAGCTTTCTCATAAAGATTTTGCCGCTTTGCTAATATATCTTGGCCGACACCGGTGTGGCGTTGGTGTAAAAAATGCTACATTTTTGCTTCTTTAGCTAATATCCATCCATCTAGGATCCCACCTGTTAATTTAATTGGGCTATGGGCAACTACAGCCTCTGAAGCCATTGGAAGTCCTAGATCATTATACAAGGTTAAGGTCCCCGTTGTTTTATTCATACGAGGTTCAAATTCAAACCAACCTCTATACCCGGGGGAAACAGTTTTAGATATTAAGCTGTCACTCTCAGCAGACGTACCTTTATAGGCAAAAAAGTATGTTATCTGCCTATAATTGTATCCTTTGCTTACATAATGGTCTTCTGACCAATAGGCCGATGTTCCGTTGAGCGCGCTGTGTTAGCTTACTTTTCCAGTTAGCAACTCCTTTTGCGTCTGTATTATAATCTAAACTTTAGTACTTTATGGGCACGGTTCGCCTGTTTGGGTACTTATCATTTTCAGTATCTGTAAGGTATTACTATTCACTACATAAGCTATCCAGTTATCTAATGTATCTCCTAAAATAACTAGATAATCTTTACTGTACTGAGTACGCGCACTGTCACTGATAATTGGTCTTTCGTTGTAATTTAGCCAGTAGTTAGCCTTTTCTAATACCTGAATCACTATAAAATTAGTATTAATGCCATCTTTATAGGGAAGGTTCATGAAAATTTTTTTAACTTCTTCAATTGTCATGTTTTCTGGGGTCAATACTTTTTTGTCACCCTGGGGGCGGGGGAAAATGTAAGGCTTGCCTCCTGCTGGAATAAATAATTCATCGCTATCTTCATTATATGCAGCTATTAGCATGTCAAAAGTATCAATATTTAAATCATCTGTTAATAGAATATACCATGGCTCATTTGAAAATCCTTTCAAATGAAAACCCTGAGTAAAAGCTTCGTTTGCTAAATCTCTGCCCCTAGCTTTTTTAACAGTGTTAACTATTTTGTGAATTTTATTCTGATTGATGGTAAAGATTATATCCTCATAATTAGGTGCTAGTGGATCTAAATTCATTTGGAGGAACTTATCTTTGTGATAACTAATATGGTGCTTAAGTTTTACTTGTTCTCCAACTTCATAGTAATATAAGGTGTATTGATCCTCAGTGGCCTCTGCATCCCAGAGCGCTAAATCAAAAATTGGCTCTTTGTTTTCATATGTTTCAGCAGAGGTATAAACATACGCAGCGCTTGATAAAACAAAATCTTGACCTTCTTGTTTTTCTACAGCCTGTACTGCCTCTTGCAGTGTTAGTGGGCTATTAGAAGAACAGGCAACTAGGAATATTAGAATAAAGGTCAACAGTAAAAACTGTGTTTTCATTAAGATCCCCTCCTTATTATATATTTTATAGAGAGTGGCTGTTAATAGCCACTCCCGTTCATACAAAAAAACATAGGTTTAATTGTGATTTGTTTTCTAGCGTAGGCCCCAATCTATGTTTACAGTATTGTTACCAACATTAACCTTAAAATAAAAACTGTCGAAGTTTGTTATATATTGCTCTGATAAGGGATCATAGTAGAAGCTAGTTCTTCCCCTATAGTGCCAGTTAACATAGGCTGGTCCGCTAGAGTTTTCCTTTGTCTTTTGGCTATGAATATATGATGGTCCATCAGACGGGCCAGAGTGACCACCAGGTGCTACATTATCAATTTGATCATATGCGCTATAGAGAGTTGTCCAGCTTATAATAGTGGAAAAGTAATGTCCCATGTAACTTGGATTTCCGAACTGAACGTAAGCCTCTCTATTAACCCATTGCTCGCCATCAGGATGGTGGTATAACGTACCTCCTTTAAACCCTGTATAAACAGTATCTCCATTTGGATATAAGATTAAATGATAATAATCGTTCTCGACCCATTTCTCAGAATCTACAATTGGCTCTTGGTTGTTACCAATACTAGTTATATTGGGTTTCATATCTAATGATTTAGTAGAGTAGTACTGACCAAGAAATTCAAATTCATCTTTAAAGATTTCTCTATACTTTTCATCCATTTCTTCACATATTAGTTGTTGGGCTAATTCTTCTTCTGTTCCAATACTACTTATTTCAGTTGCGGAAACACTACTCACACCTAATGACAATAATAATAAGGTTGATATTACTATACTCAATAACTTTTTCATGATTAACCTCCTACCCATCTAATTCCTTGCCATTACTCTAGACGGTATTAATAGTTCTCCTACTGGGGACACAAAGTACAAAAGCTAATACCAAACAAAAAATGATTCCATATTTTATCTTAACCAAAATAATTACCCCCTTTTTTTTGCTTCTATTAATAGAAACGGTAAAAGGAGGCAATTCGTTACAAAG
>DASRMZ010000291.1:0-5222 GCA_035647675.1 Thermoclostridium sp.
GATGTATCTAAAATACTTTTTGAAATGCTGGTTCTTTTTGGATTTACAGCTATCTTATTAATCTTTGTCACCTTAGCAGTATCATTCAAGGGCTATTCATTAACAAAAAAAGCAATGAGCCCTATTGCTGAGATGACCAAAACAACGAGGGGAATTAAAGCCCAAAATCTTAACCTTAGGCTTAATGTTTCCACTACAAAAAATGAGCTACAAGAGCTTGTTATAACATTTAATGAGATGATGGATAGGATTGAAACTGCATATAACAAGCAAAATCAGTTTGTGTCTGATGCTTCTCATGAACTTAGGACTCCTATTGCAGTAATACAAGGATATGCCAGAATGCTTGAACGGTGGGGAAAAGATGATTCTGAAGTTTTAGATGAATCTATTGAAGCAATAGGCAATGAGGCTGAAAATATGAAGGAGCTTGTAGAAAAGTTGTTGTTCATTGCAAGAAATGATAAGGATACATTAATTCTAACTATGGGCAATTTTTCTTTAAGTGAAATGATGGATGAATTGGTTAAGGAAACCCAAATGCTTGATAACTCCCATGATATTAAGTATTCAATAGAGGAAGGCATTGAAATATATGGAGATAGAAATCGTATTAAGCAAGCTATGAGAATACTTGTTGATAATGCTCAAAAATACACGGAACCAGGAAAAACCATAGAAATAAGTTTAAAAAAGCAAGATGGCTGGGCACAATTATCTGTGAAAGATTCTGGCTGTGGTATTGATTTAGATGCAATGAACAATATCTTTGATAGGTTTTATCGTGCGGATCAATCAAGAGACAGAAACAAGGGAGGGCACGGTCTTGGACTTTCTATCGCAAGAATAATTGTTCTTCGTCATGGTGGGAAGATTAGTGTTAAAAGCAAAATGGGTGAGGGTAGCACATTTTCATTATTATTTAAGTATGGAACAAATCAATAACTAGTAAGTAGCATTGGCTTCTAAGCATTACCGCTGGCGTCAACAAAAGCACCCGAATCTCTCTACTTATTTTGAGAGATACATATGAATAGTAAGCTTTCCGTTAGTGCACTGCTATATCTCAAAATATTAATGAAGTGAACTGTAACGCATTTTGGGGAAAGTGTACAAATTTCATTATTTCCCGAAGAAAAATCTAATAAAACAATTCATGTAATTTTATTAACTATTCATACAAAAAGATTGATATAAGATGGCTATTTTTATACGATCCGTTTTAGTCAACTTGCTTTATTCAATGGATCAGGTTGGCACTGAGTCGCTCTTGAACAAGCAAGCTAATTAATTCCGTCTTTATTTATCGCTGGTCTATGAAGGTTAGCGTACAGAAGACATAAATGGATGGCTGGTGTTAAAAGTGAATCGAATAGCATCGAAAAACGGGCCTTTTTATGTTGATAGTTATGATAAGTACACCTACGCCCTATTTGAATGGATATTCTATGCAGCTGTTGGTGTTTTTGTAATGGCTTTTGTAGGTTGGATATTCTACCACAACACAATTATAACAATAATTTGTTCTTCATTAGGGCTATTGTATCCGAGAATTAAAAAAAGGAAACTTATCGAAAAACGTCGCAATATTCTAAGGCTTCAGTTTAAAGACTTATTGTACTATCTTGGTGCATCACTAACTGCTGGAAAGTCTGTTGAACAAGCCTTCTTTCAAGTGTATGAAACCTTGCAAAACCTATACCCAGACAAAAAATCTGATATTGTAATTGAAACCTATCTAATTTTAAAAAGACTACAGATGAATGAAAATATAGAATCCATTTTGAAAGACTTTGCCATACGATCCGAAATTGAAGAGATACACCATTTTGCCGATGTGTTTTCGGTTTGTAAAAGAGCAGGTGGCAATCTTGTAGAGGTTATTAGCACTACATCTAGAATGATTGGAGAGAGAATTGAAATAAAACAAGAAATAGATACATCCCTTACTTCGAAAAAGCAAGAGCAGCGAATTTTGTCAATATCATCTGTTGCAATGGTTTTATTTATATCAGCTATGAGTGGGGATTTCATGGAGCCAATGTTTGAAACTGCACCTGGAAGGGTTGTTATGACTGTGTCATTAATAATGTTACTCTGTGGGATACTTGTTTCAAATAAGATTATGGATATTAAGTTCTAGACAAGGAGGGTGCTTTGAATATTGCATATTTTTTATTCATGTCTTTAATTATATTTTTATATATTACATTGAATCATAGTGTAAAACCTAGGTATTCAAATGAGTTGAATGCAATAGACATAAAAGAATACAGTTATAAAACTATGCTACCAATTGGTATGTGGATTTATGATGAACTAAACATTCCGTCAACAGGTTCATACTATGTTTTTTTATACCAACGTATTGTAATGGTATATGGAACAAGATATGCGAGTTTTTTCTTAAAAATTCATTGGGCTGAAAAATTTCTATACCTGTTCTTAGGGATTGTTGTAGCTTCATTCATAGGGGCAGCTTCAAATTGTGACATTTCGTTTACAGTTATAATACTAATCTTAGGAATTGCATTGTTTTTTTTGGCTGATAAGAACCTTGATGATAGAGCCAAAAAAAGAAAACTCAAGTTCATGCTTGAATTCCCTTCTTTTATAAGTAAGCTTACATTGCTAATGAATGCTGGAATGCATCTAAGGCATGCATTGAAAAAGATTTATAATGATTCATTAAAAGACACGCCGTTATATGAAGAAATAGGCACAGTGCTTGAAGACTTTGATGCTGGGATTAGTGAGAGTCAAGCATGGCAAGAGTTTTCAGAGAGATGTAAAGTAAAAGAAATAACATCCTTTGCAAACATGATAGTACAAAATTCAAAAATAGGTGGAAATAAATTGGTCAATGAGCTAAAAATAATGTCACATGAAACTTGGGAAATGAGAAAACATGCTGTAAAACAAATGGGCGAAATAGCGTCTACAAAATTAATACTACCTATGATGCTTATGTTCGTATCAATTTTACTTATTGCTGTGGCACCAGCAATAATGCAGTTTTCTTTTGTATATTAAAGATTAAATGTTTTGGAGGAGGGTCTATGAAAAGGTTAATTAAAAAGTTTATATTAAATCAAAAAGGTATCAATACAGTTGAAGTTGTTATATTAGTGGCAATTGCTATAGGTCTGGCGCTAATTTTTCGAGGACAGATTACCAATTTTTTAAATAATATATTCGCCGAGACCTTTGATACCTCACACTTTGCCCTACCAACTGTAACACCATAGATAAAAAGTGTGGATATACAGATGTCAAAAACATTGTGAATGTAGTGGATTTTGTGAATATGGTAGATGTAGTGAAAAACCAAAAGACTAGTAGATATCGCAGATGTAAAGGATGCATTGGGGGCGTCACAGTTGAGTATGCAATAATATTCCCTATAGTTATTTTATGCATTTTGTTTCTCATCTACATCGGAATAATTTATTACGAGCAGTCCTTAATACAGGCCATTGTGAATGAAAATATTCAAAGCTGTGCTTTTCTTTGGGGTTATAGCTGGGAAGATATTGATATTAAAGATGGGCTTAAGGATGTAAATACATATACTAGCAAGCAGCTCTATCAACAAATATTTTCTGACTCTAAAAAAAAGAAGGAAGAAGCAATTGAATTAATCAAAGAAGAGATTGCAAAAAAAAGCATTATAAAACCTACGGAGGAAATGGATGTTGAAATAAAGTATAACAATTATCTATTGTATAAAAAAGTGGATATTAGTGTTAAGTTGGCTTATCCATTGCCATTTAAGGGTTTGTTAGAATCAATTGGCCTATTAGGGGATATTTCTATACAAGCCCATAGTGAGATGATAATAAATGATCCTAAGGAATTTATGCAAAATATTGATTATGTGTGTCAAGCCTACGATGAAACAGGAGTAAAGGATTGGGTTACAGAACAGTGTAAGCCCCTTGCTGATAGTCTTAAGAAGATTAAAGGATATTTTGAATAGTTTTTTTACATTACATATTTAGGAATGGTGAATGGTGAGGTTAAGAGGTAGCATTACAGTATTTATTAGTATTATATTAGCGGTGCTAATTGCCTTTTGTGGGATGGTAGTTGACCTGTCACGTTTTCGCTTAGGAGAAAAGCATGCACGTGCAGCAGTTCAACTATCAGTTCAATCAGCTCTTACACAATACAACGCTCCTTTAAAGGAAAGCTACGGAATATGGGCTTTGGATCAAAGTGAAGAGGAAATTGAGGCATTAATTTATGAACTAATTGAAAATAACCTATGCGTAGAGAATAAATATATGCCTGGAATTGTTGATCTTTATGGATTCAATGTTGAAAAAGTCTCTGTGGTACCAATGTTTAATATAACAGATGAGGCTGTGCTTGAACAACAAATAACTGATTATATGAAATATCGAGCACCAGTAATTGCTGTAGGTACCTTCATTGAAAAGCTTAAATCACTTACCACCTCTATGGCACAGTCAGGCCTAGTAAATAAAAAAATGGATTTAGAGAACCAGCTTCAAAAAATACGTGAAGAGCAAGTTTACTTGAACTTACTTTCAGAAGAAAGGGTCTCAAAATATTTGAATAATGGTACGCTCAACATGGAATTAACTAATTCCATTAGCTCAGTTTCTAAGCTTTACAAAGAAATCGATGATTTTGAAGGCAGTGGAAACACTCTTGACATAAAGTGGGCTAAAATGGAGCCTCTTATCGAAATAATTGCAAAGGAACAGGTCAAAATAAATGAAAAGGAATCTCAGATAACAGCCCTCAAGCCACAATTGTCATCCCTGGAAAAAGACAGAGATCATATTGAAAATGATGTTGAGTCTTATGAGGGCGATATAGATAGTTTAGAAAATCAAATTGATAAAATTGAAGAAAGAATATCTAATGAGGAGAAAAAAGAACAACCCGACAATAGTTATATTAGCTCCTGTAAAGTGAAAATTAGTGATTTAGAAAGCTCTATAAGTAGTAAGGAAAGAAGCATTTCATCATTAAGTGGTGAGCTTAATGAAGTTAAAGATAATATAAGTAAGTATAAGTGCAATATTGCTTCAATTGAAGAACAAATAAATGATATTAAAAGCTTAATTAGGGAAGAGGAAAAGCTGCTTAAAGAAAAGGTAAATGACTGCGCTGCAATTATTGATGAAATAAAGCTAAGAATAGAATCAATTGGGGAAAAAACCAAAGAAATAGAAGATATTATATATATG
>DASRMZ010000292.1:0-4550 GCA_035647675.1 Thermoclostridium sp.
AAATTATTTCGCTGGTAGAAGCTGATACGCCTGCTCGCTATTTGAGTTTCTGGCGGTTCTACTTCCAGGCAAACAGTTTTATCAACCTTTTCTACTATTTCACTCAGTACAGATGATCCAATTCCACCATTTCGATGCTCAGGATTTACAACAAAATGTTCGATAAAAGCGAATTTATTAAATTCCCAAACCGAAATAAAGGCTTTAATATCTCTAGAATCACTGCGGAAGACATAAATAGAATAAAAAGGATCGTCGAGTAATGCTTTTTGATCATGGTAGCTTCTATATTCATCGCTGGGAAAACTAATTTCCATGAGTGTATATATAGTATCGAAATCTTTAATTTTTAGTTTTTCTATCATAGTAAATTGTTTTCTTGACAAATTTATGGCTATTCTTCAGATCTCACTAAGCAGTAGTTAGTTTGGCGATATAGATATTTTCCGAATCAAACATTAGTTGCAGTGGCTGATTGTATAAATTGTCTAAGGTATGAATGTTGTCAACGAAGGGACTGATATAATCGGTCTGGCTATCCGCAAGTATCTGCATTATATTCTGTGTTTTGGTGATATGTGCATCCTGAAGAGTATCGCTAGCTTTGAAGAGATTTTTATCAAGCTGCGACTTGCTGATTACAGGAATTTTCTTTACTGCTTTACCGGTATTACCACTTAATTTTGAAAGACCTTTTAAGACATATCCTCCAAGAGAAGCATTGGAGTTTTTTTCGATTTTTTCGGCGCACTTTTCATACAGCTCAGTGTAGTCACTGTAATATTCATGGATCTTATTTGCGATACTATTTAAGTAGTTAGTATCGAAATTTTCGAGAAGCATGACTTCCAGAAATGAAGAGAAGGAAAATGTGTACAATGCTAATTGATAATCGTTTAAGCTGGTCATCGTTTTGTTTAATGTAGCTTTGATACTCTGATCACTATAGAACATAGATTTTTTACGGAGCGTCTTTGCAAGCTGTTCACGGTAAAGTATAATGCTTTGCTCGGCCTCACGTTTAATATCTTGAACTAAAATATGTTTGTGGTTTTTGTAATTGTCATTATCCCAATTAAATTTATAGTTATTCAGAACATCTGCTAATGCATTAAGATTACCCTTTAATTTCGCTTCTTCTTTCAATTCTAAAAAAGCAAGTATATTTTTTTGCGCTTCATGGATAGCATCTAGTTTCTTATCAATCGCCATAAAAGCTACTGCCATACAAAGTATAGCCGGATCAAGTGGTACCTTAGTCATTTTAGCAATCCCACCTCCGACACCACCATCGGCTGCTTTAAGATTACCTATATACTTACCCCCACTTTTAAACATAGTTTTCCCTGAAGTATTAACAAAGTACAGACCACTTTGTCCTGCAGCATCTGCTGTATAGTTTGTAAGTTGTTTCAAGGATTTGAAGCTTACCCCCAATGCGGCTGCTTCTTCGATAGAGAATTTCTGTGTTTCAGTTATATCGATATTCATTTTCACCAGCTCTGACGGAGGATAATATTCAATATCCATCATTAACTGAACAAGCGCATCCTTATTTTCCATTATTTTTTCTCCTACACATAATCTATAACAGCACTTATAAATTTCACACTTTTTTCAGCTAACCATATTATAGACTAGTTCCGATCTATATACACAAGCTAAAAAAACATAAAACATCTAATGGGTATACCGCTCAGTTGGATCCTCACCAGCGGCGCTATCTACTTCCATAGCGGACTTGCACCATCTAGAAATGTGCCATGCTCGGCACATCCTAAAAACAGGTCCTGGGAAATTTGATCCAGGACCTGTTTTTAAGGATTAAGTAACATCTTTATGCTCCGTCACTATAGTGACCCCCATCATACCATCATACAATTAATCCGAAAATATAACCGGCTAAGGTACTAAATAAAACTACTAAGCCTAAAAAGGCCAATGCTTTCTTCCATTTAATTGTTCTTGCAATTACAAGAATAGACGGTAAGGAGAGTGCGGGGCCTGCCAATAAAAGAGCCAGTGCAGGGCCTTTGCCCATTCCGGCACCCATTAACCCTTGGATAATAGGAACTTCGGTCAGTGTTGCAAAGTACATAAAGGCACCTGCAATAGAAGCAAAGAAGTTTGTTAACAAGGAGTTTCCACCTAAGAGACCTTCAATCCAGGCTGAGGGAATCAGGGCCTCATGCCCCGGTCTGCCTAAAAGGAATCCTGCCGCCAGCACCCCGATAAATAAAAACGGTGTTACCATTAGCGTATATTCCAAGGTAGAACTAAGCCAGTCGGCAATTAATTCTTTTTTAAACAATAATAGTGAGGACAGAATTGTAGCAATCAGGAAGAAGATGGCCAGATACCATTTGATTGAATAGGTTGTATATAAGATTCCACTTTCTACTCCCGGATGAGCAAAGTTCGCAAAAATTAAAAAGCCGATCATTGATCCGATAATTACTACGATTCTCCAAAGATCAACCGCTTCCTCATCGCTTTCTACCGATACGAAAGAATCCATCCGAACCCGCTCTTCTTTGCGGAATATTAATGCCATGACTAAACCAATGAGTACGCTCAAAACGATAGCTGTTATGGTTCTGGCCAAGCCTAGCTCAAAGCCTAAAATGCGTGCTGTCATGGTGATAGCTACGACATTGATAGCCGGACCTGCATAGAGAAATGTGATAGCAGGACCAAGTCCCGCACCTCGCTTATAGATGCCAACAAAAATCGGCAATATGGTACAGGAACAGACTGCCAGCACGGCTCCTGAAATTGCTCCCACGGAATATGCAATAATAAGCGCAGCTGAAGCCCCCAAATATTTCATAACCGAATCACTTTTTACAAAAACTGAAATAGCTCCGGCGATAAAAAATGCAGGAACTAAACACAAAAGCACATGCTCTCTGGCATAATCCCTCGCCATCAACACCGCTTCATTAAGTCCGGTGGATATCCGGCCTAAATCTGCGGGCATATAATAAAAAAGTAAAAATAGTACAACTATGATAAAAAGTTTTTTAATTTGAGCTTTATCTACTCTTTCCATATCTGTTCCTTTTAAATATTAAACCTTTCGGGTTACAAAGTATTATTTATTCGATCTTTCCGGCATCACTGAGGATTGAAAGTTCGAGTACGAGAAAACTTATCTTTTATTCCTCAAGCATTTCTTTGAGCTTATTCACTCCCGGCACTTTACCGGTAACCACAATTTTGTCATTGACAATTAGTCCCGGCGTTTGCATAATCCCTGTTTCTGCTATCTCCATCAGGTCAATCACTTTTATAATCTGATAATCAAGACCAAGCTCGTCAGCTGCTTTTGCCACATTCTCAGTCAGCTTGTTGCATTTGGGACATCCGCTTCCCACGACTTTGATGATTGTCTTGCCGTCTGATTCAATAGTCCCTGCAGTTTCAGTATTCTCTGTATCGCTTTCGCTGCAGCAACCATCAGCGCAAGTGCAATCAGTTTCTTCGACAAGTTCCACAGTACAACAATCATTGTCTCTTTTCTTTCCAAATAGTCCGGCGAATAATCCTTTTTTCTTACTCATGAAAAAATCCCCCTTAGACATTTTTACTAACGACTTTTCTACTCTGATATTTTTTACAAATACAATCTTCTTTGTCGCTTGTTATATGTGTAATGAAAGCTAAAAGCTCATCAATATTTTTCTTTTTAAGTGTATACATCATTTTTGACCCATCACGCCTTGCATTTACGAGACCGCTCGCAGACAAGAGGTTCATATGATAGCTGAGAGTAGACTGGGAAATGTTGAATTCTTCCAATAATTCACACGCACACATTTCTCCGCACGAAAGCATATCAATGACCTTTAAACGTGTTTCATCAGACATGGCCTTGATTACAGGAACATAATCCGCATATAAATATTCCATAAAAACCCTCCTTACAAATCGATGTTTATCGATGATATCGAAATTTATCGATATCACAAAATCACAATATCATAGATATCGATGATCGTCAATGTGTTTGTAGGTTGTTTATGGAAAAATGGAAATCGCCTTTTGGATGTGCGGAAAAACTCCGGATCCGATACTATATTTTCAGAAAAAAATGTTTTACTCCGGCTTTATTAGGTTTGATTAGAGCTTCACTTGACCGTATATAATCAATTCTTAGCATTTAGCTGTGTAATTTTTTAGCTGATTAATTATATTTTTTTAAAATCCCCATATTAAAAGAAGTCAAAAGGATTGGGAGAATTGGGATCATTATAGGATTCACAATCTTTTAGCCACGTATCAATATTTTGACTTACAGTTTTCGTCAATTTGTTATAGTCCGATTCACCAATATGTCCCCGCTGCAACATACTTTTATAAAATTTTTTCATACTTGCTACATTGTTTCTAATAGAGCTGGGAGCAGACCACATACACTTTCGAATAAAGAAATATCCAAGAAAATCATCTATATAAAAAGGATGTGCACCGGATATCATCTCTAGCGGTTCTTCCCTCAATAGATATGTGTTTATATAGAAGTCGATATTCCGAAAATGTTTGTTTAT
>DASRMZ010000293.1:0-6259 GCA_035647675.1 Thermoclostridium sp.
TATACCCCAAAATTTAAATACATCGCAACCACAAAATAGAACGAGGGTTTTCGTGATGATGTTTTTTTGCAAATGAAGCGTCGTTTCCGTTAGTGCACAGCTATATCTCAAAATATGACGGGATTGAACAATAATTTTTTAGTTATAGTTCACACTCGCACATACCTTAGCTGTCATCCAAGGGTATCCGAGCCAATGATTGTCATTCCGAGATTGCCGAGGAATCTTACGCTAAAACAAAGATTTCTCACTACGTTCGGAATTACAACGAGGTGTTGTGTGAACAATAACCTTTATTCAGTAGCGTTTTGAATAATGTACATAATATCCTTGTACATTGCAATTCTTTTGTGTTAAAATTATTGACGGTATTACACTTTGGAGGTGCATATGGGAACAATAGATATCTTGCGAATTGTGTTTGGCCTGCTGGGCGGGGTTGCTATATTTTTATATGGCATGAATATGCTCAGCGAAGGATTGCAGAAGGTTGCGGGGGATAAACTTCGACACATCATTTCTGTTTTGACTAATAACCCTGTTTTGGGTATTCTAGTTGGTGCTTTAGTAACAGCTATTATTCAAAGTAGTAGTGCGACAACTGTTATGGTTATTGGGTTTATTAGTGCGGGATTAATGTCATTGAAGCAATCAATAGGTGTTATCATAGGAGCTAATATTGGAACAACAATAACTGCATGGATGGTGTCTTTCGATATAGGCGAATTGGCACTACCACTTGTGGGTATAGGTTTTATTATATTCTTTTTCCCCAAAAAGAAAATAGTTAAATACGTAGGTCAGATTATCTTTTCTTTTGGTCTTCTTTTTATTGGTCTAAATCTTATGAGTGATATGATGGCGCCACTCGCAAAATCAAAAGCAATAGAAGATGCAATGCTCGCAGTAAGTGACAATAAAGTTATTGGATTGCTTATAGGTGCGGTATTTACAGGTGTTGTGCAAAGCAGTAGTGCAGCAATAGCAATATTGCAAAAGTTAGCAATTCAAACTACATCCAGTGGTGCCCCATTGATAACGCTTGGTGCAGCACTTCCTATTTTATTCGGTAGTAATATTGGTACAACAGTAACTGCTTTACTTGCTTCTATTGGTGCAAGTGTCAATGCCAAAAGAGCTGCATTGATGCATACTATTTTCAATGTTGTGGGAAGCTTATTCTTTCTTTGGTTAACGAAGCCTCTTGAAAGGCTTGTTATTAGTATTATGGGTGGCACAATTTTACCAACGCAAATGGATACAGCCATTGCGTATTCCCATACTACATTTAACGTAATAAATGCCATATTGTTTATTCCATTTATAGCATACTTTGCAGAATTCGTTACCAAGATATACAAAGGAAAGGGAGAGATCACTGATAGAACGCTTGTATATATTGGTGATAAAGTTTCATCAGCAGCGGTAGGATTAGAGCTTGCAATGAATGAAATGTTGAGAATGGCTAAAATAGTTCAAAAGATGATTACTCAGACAAAGGGAGTAATTCTTGAACAAAACCAATCTTATATAGGTGAAGTTGAGGAGATGGAAGATACTGTAGACATGCTCCAACACGAAATTTTAAATTATCTATCGAAAATTATTTCTCAAAGCGGATTGACAGAAGGACAGTCTGTTAGGTTAACAGGGTACATGCGTATGGTTCACGACCTCGAAAGAATTGGGGACCATTGCATCAGTTCAACAATGCTTGGAGAGGAAAATATAAAAAGTAAAATACAATACTCAGGTAATGCTTTATCAGAGCTGAAAGAAGTTTATGAGAAGATTGAAGATGTTATGCAAAAAACCATTTCGGCACTTGAAAGTAACGATAAAGAGCTAGCAAAAATTGTTTTGTCGGAAGAAAACAAAATGGATGATATAGAAAAGATTCTTAGAGAAAAGCATTTGGAACGCCTTAATAAAGGTGAATGCAATCCAAATACTGCAATAACATATGTAGAATTAATCCATACCATTGAAAGAATGTCCGACAATTGTAAAAACATAGCAGAATCAGTTATTGATGACATTAACCATAGACTACTTGCTCATTACAATACCAATGAGCACAAAAACTTCAAAACAATTAAGTATTAATTCCTCAACAACAGAATATTCTATACTTAAGAACCTTAACATAAATGGGCAGTTTGCGATGTTATATTTTTTGAGTTCCGCTATACAATATGTTGTGTTAATGCATAAAAGCTAGGCACCACATATTGTACAGCTGGTATTTTTTAAGGTTACATAGCAAAAGCCTATAATGTGAGTATATGACAGTTGAGTTAAGTGATTTTTTACAGCGAATTATTTTAAACCCCACCCTTGCTATAACAGTGCTACTAACCTTGGGGGTTGTTTTTGTAAATGGATGGACCGATGCACCTAATGCTATAGCTACATGTGTTTCAACTAGAACACTGCATCCGCAAGATGCCATTTTTATGTCAGCAATATTTAATTTTCTAGGCGTATTGGTCATGACTTTATTTAATACGAAGGTAGTTCAAACCATATATAACATGGTGTACTTCGGTGACAATTCAAAGGATGCACTAGTATCTTTATGTTCTGCTCTATTTTCAATTATTTTGTGGGCAACGGTTGCATGGTGGTTTGGTATTCCAACTAGCGAGAGCCATGCTCTTATTGCGGGTATAACAGGTGCAGCAATAGCAGTTCAAGGTGGGCTTAACGCAGTAAACATCAACGAATGGATTAAAGTTATTTATGGATTAGCATTATCTATTTTGCTAAGCTTCCCTTTAGGATGGATTATATCTAAAATAGTGGAATTTGCTTTTCGTAGAGTTAGTCTAAAGAAAACATCTACTATCTTTAATTATTCCCAAATCTTTGGCGGCGCTGGTTTGTCTTTCATGCATGGTGCTCAAGATGGACAAAAGTTCATGGGCGTTTTTTTACTTGGCATATATCTTTCTCAAGGGCGTACTGATGTTGCTCAATTATTTATTCCGGCTTGGCTCATACTTTTGTGTTCTTTAGTTATGGCAGCAGGCACATCAATTGGTGGCTATCGTATAATAAAGGCTGTTGGTATAGATATGGTCAAGCTAAAAAAATATCAAGGCTTTTCAGCAGACTTGGCAGCAGTAATTAGTTTATTCACGGCTTCAATGTTTGGATTACCGGTCAGTACAACGCATGTGAAAACTACTGCAATAATGGGTGTTGGAGTGACAAAAAGCTTATCAAAGGTTAAATGGGGATTTGTTAGAGGCGTGATAAGTGCATGGCTTTTAACGTTTCCCTTTTGTGGTATTATAGGGTATTTGATGGCAAAGATATTTATGAAGCTTTTTTAATGGGCATTTTTCGCACCACTATATAATACTTTAATACAATGCACTTTATAATTACCGTATGCTTTTGGAAATTAAATAAGAGGTAGGGAATATGGTACGGAAACAAAATGAAAACTATTTCGATATTTTAGTCATGCTCATGGAATATTCGTGCCACGCAGCAAGCTTACTCAATGATTTAATGAACAGCTACAACGTAGATTTGCTACAGGAAAGTATGCAAAGGGTATATGATAGTGAGCTTTGTGTACAGAAAGAAAGAACCATAATCATAGAAAAGCTTCTAAATGAGTTTGTAACTCCTATAGAGCGTGAAGATATAATAATACTTACAAATTCGCTATATAATATCCACTACGCTATAGGGGGTGTTATTAAACAGTTATTTGCGCTTGATATACGTAAAATAAAAGGTTATGCAAAAGAAATGACTCAAACAATTGAAAAGTGTTGCACTATATTAAAACAGATATTTGTAGAGCTGCAAAACTATAAAAAATCAAGGTTTTTGCATGATTTAATACAAAAAGTTTATTGTTACAATGAAGAATGCGGGAAAACTTTTATAGAGGCTGTTCGGGATTTACATATTAATACACGAAATGTTGTAGAAAGCTCCTCTTGGTATCAAACATACTTGTCTCTAAAACAATCTTGTGATGAATGTCAAAGGGCAGCTAAAGCTGTAGAATACGTAGTATTAAAAAATATATAAAGAATGTACGAACAAATAGCTCCTGCAAGGGGTAAGATTGGCAATCTTATGAAATACAGCACCATATAAGGTTACAGCGCATAGGTAACCAGAGAGATATAGCTGTGCACTAACGGAAAATTTATTATTCACATATATATCTCAAATTACCCGAAGCATGCCCCCGGGATGGGTAAGCTTCATTCCTCTAATATTTTCCTTATATTGCACAGCTATATCTCCTATTTCACTACATCCAGCAACACAATAAGAAAGGGTACTGATTTTTAAAATGCTTAATCTCAGTACCCTTGTTCTGTTTAAATATATGTTGCTTAATCCTTAATAAATAAAGCCTTAGTAGACATTACTCTTTATCTTGGATTATTTATCTGAGCTTGGGCAGCTGCAAGTCTGGCAATAGGTACTCTGAAGGGTGAGCATGAAACATATTCTAACCCCACGTTATGGAAGAACGCAATTGAGGAAGGTTCTCCTCCATGTTCGCCACAAATACCTAATTTAATGCCAGGGTTGGTTTTAAGTCCTCTTTCAACTGCGATTTTCACAAACTCACCAACACCCTTTTGATCTAGTTTTCCAAAAGGATCAAATTCGTAAATCCTATTACCATAATAATCCTCAAGGAATTTACTTGCATCATCTCTACTAAAACCGAATGCCATCTGTGTTAAGTCGTTGGTTCCAAATGAGAAGAAATCTGCTTCCTTTGCAATTTCATCAGCAGTTATTGCGGCACGAGGTATCTCAATCATGGTACCAACAAGATATTTTAAATCAACCCCTGCTTCCTTTATAACTTCATCAGCTGTCTTAACAACTACATCCTTAACATATTTCAATTCTTTAACTTCGCCAACTAAAGGTATCATAATTTCAGGTATTATGCTCATACCTTCTTTGTTTACGTTTATTGCAGCCTCAATAACAGCCCTTGTCTGCATTTCAGCTATTTCCGGATAACTAACAGCTAAGCGACACCCTCTGTGACCCATCATTGGATTAAATTCATGAAGATCAGCAATAATTGCTTTTAGCTCTTCAAACTTCATACCAAGTTCAATTGCAAGAGCTTCAATGTCAGACTTCTCCTGTGGTAAAAACTCATGTAGCGGAGGATCTAGGAAACGGATTGTAACTGGATATCCCTTCATAGCTTTAAATAAGCCTTCAAAATCTGCTCTTTGCATTGGAAGTAGCTTATCAAGAGCTTTCCTGCGTTGCTCTGGTGTACGTGATACAATCATTTCCCTCATTGGACCTATTCTGTCACTTTCGAAGAACATATGCTCAGTACGGCATAAGCCAATTCCTTCGGCTCCAAATTCTACAGCTTGTTCTGCATCTGCTGGGCTATCTGCATTTGTTCTAATTTTCAAAGCTCGTAATTCATCTGCCCATTCCATAAATATACCAAAATAACCCGTCATTTCTGGAGGAGCTGTTGGCAGTTTACCCCCATAAATGTTTCCTGTAGAACCATCAAGGGAAATCCAATCGCCTTCATTGTATTTATTTCCGTCCTTATCAAGAAAACATCTTTTTTCTTCATTAATTTTTATTTCACTACACCCAGCAACACAGCATCTACCCATTCCCCTTGCAACAACAGCAGCATGAGAAGTCATTCCGCCACGTGCTGTTAATATACCTTGAGCAGCATGCATACCTTCAATATCTTCAGGAGATGTTTCAATACGAACAAGAATTACTTGTTTTTCTCCCCCATTATAAGCCTTAGCGGCATCATCTGCTGCAAAATACACCTTACCTGTAGCGGCACCTGGAGAAGCTGGTAAGCCTTTTGCAACAGGCGTTGCTTCGTTTAATGCCTCTTTTTCAAACTGTGGAAATAGAAGTGAATCCAATTGCTTCGGATCTACCTTCAGCAATGCTTCTTCTTTTGTAATCATATTTTCATTTACAAGATCTACAGCTATTTTCAACGCTGCTTGAGCAGTTCTCTTACCATTTCTTGTTTGCAAGATAAATAGTTTGCCACGTTCAATTGTAAACTCAAGATCCTGCATATCCTTGTAATGCTTCTCAAGCTTTTCAACAATATCAACAAATTGATTGTATAATTCAAAATTAGTTTCTTTTAACTTATCAATCGAAAAAGGTGTCCTTATACCAGCAACGACATCCTCACCTTGGGCATTCATAAGGAACTCACCATAGAGCTTGTTTTCACCCGTAGATGGAT
>DASRMZ010000294.1:0-25620 GCA_035647675.1 Thermoclostridium sp.
ATATGCTGTTACTGGAAGCGATGGTAAAACCACAACCACTACGCTAATATACGAAATGTTAAAACAAGAGGGCTATAATTGTTATTTGGGTGGAAATATAGGCACGCCATTAATCGATAAGGTTGAAGATATTAAGAGCGATGATAAGGTGGTTTTGGAGTTATCTAGTTTTCAGCTTCTTACAATGAAAAGCAGCCCGCATATAGCAGTTATCACAAACCTGTCTCCGAATCACCTTGATATACATAGCTCCATGGAGGAATACGTCGACGCAAAAAAGAATATATACAAATACCAAATAAATAGTGGAAGAACTATATTGAATTATGATAACGCTATAACAAGAACCTTCATAAAAGAAGTTAAGGGGAAATTGGTACTGTTTAGCACTCAACAAGAGTGTGAAAATGGAGCATTTTTAAAACAAAACCGTATATTTTATAGAGAAAACAAATATGATAAAGAAATAATGCCTGTTGATCAGATAAAACTACCGGGTATGCACAATGTTGAGAATATGCTTGCGGCAATATGCGCCGTAATACCCGAAGTTAGCATTAAATGCATTACAAATGTTGCAAAAAACTTTTCAGGAGTGGAACATAGAAATGAATTTGTATGCAGCGTTAATGGAGTATCATTTTACAATGATTCAATTGGTTCAAGTCCGACCCGTACAGCTGCTACTATAAAGGCATTTAAAGACAAAGTCATCTTGATTGCAGGCGGTTACGATAAAAATCTCTGTTACAATGACCTTGGAGAAATAATACATAATCATGTTAAATCCATGGTACTCTTAGGTGATACGGCAGATAAAATAGAACACTCTTATAAAATGTATTTAGACAAGTCACATAACTCCTCTATTCCAGTAATGAGAGCTAAAAACATGGAGGATGCAGTAAACCAAGCGTACAGACTTGCTGAAAGTGGTGATGCTGTCATTTTGTCCCCAGCAAGCGCTAGTTTTGATTTGTATTCAAATTTTATGGAAAGAGGTAATCATTTTAAGGAAATAGTGAATGGATTATAATATTTGGCACAATGGTTTTGATTTTATCTTGGTGTGAAATCTAGAAGAGTGCATACACATATTTATCTGTCATAAAAGGGGGCATAAAGCCGTATAAAAATTATTGCATACCGAAATAGTGAATTTTTATATTACTTCCAATTTCATTGGATAAAAAATAATAATACTGAGGTTCGGGGGTTTTTGATTTGAAAAATAAATCTATTATGCAAAACATTACCGATAATATTAACAAGGTTATGGTGGGTCAAAGTGGAGCTGCAAAGCTAATGGTGATCTGTTTGGCGGCGGGTGGACATGTGCTAATTGAGGATGTACCAGGCATTGGTAAAACTACATTAGCCTATGCTCTTGCCAAATCTATCGGTGTATCCTTTAATAGAATTCAATTTACTCCTGATATACTACCTTCTGATATAACTGGGTTTTCCATGTATAATCCCAAAACCTGTGAGTTTGAATATAGGCAGGGTAGTATTATGAGCAATATCGTTCTGGCAGATGAAATAAACCGTACTTCGCCAAAAACTCAAGCCAGTATGCTTGAGGTTATGGAAGAAAGGCAAATTACCGTTGATGGGGTTTCATATAATGTACCAGATCCCTTTATGGTAATTGCTACACAAAATCCTGTAGAATATTTGGGTACATATCCTCTTCCGGAAGCACAGCTTGACAGGTTTTTAATGAAGGTTACGATGGGGTACCCCAGCAAGGAACATGAGATCGACATTCTTTTCCGATCCCAAAAAGATAGTCCGATGGGAAAACTACAGCCAGTTGCAGATGGAAATGAGATATCACAGCTGCGTGAACAAGTAAAAAATGTTCATGTCGAAAGAGCAATAGGTGACTATATTGTTGAAATTGTGCAAAGCACCAGAAGACAGGAATATGTGCTTTTGGGATGCAGCCCACGATCTTCAATATATTTAATGCGTGCATCGCAAGCGCTTGCTCTTTACATGGGACGGGATTATATAGTTCCTGATGATGTTAAGAGCCTGGTTGTACCTGTTTTAGCGCATCGCATGGTTCTAAGGCAGGAAGCTAAAATTAGAAAGATAACATGTGAAAATGTATTGACTAATTTATTGATAAACATCAAAGTTCCCACATAAACTACACAAAAAAACCGCCCCACTGTGTTGAATGAGGATGCTTATGAATAAAAGCAGAATTACATACTTAATAATACTTTTTCTTTCCTTTATCTATATTTATTTTGATGGAGGATTTCTTCCATATACTCTTTTTTATGTTGTTCTATTACTTCCAGTAGCATCTATTATTTATCTTATAATAGTTTATAACACGTTTAAATATGTTGAAAAGCTCGACAAACGTGAATATAAAAAGGGTGAAATGCTGGATTATACATTAAAAATAGAAAACAACACCCCTTTATTTATAGCATACTTTACCGTTTATATGCATATGGAGGGTCAAATGCTGATAAAGGGAATGAAAAATGAACATCTGACACTTAAACCATTTAGCAAACAAGAGTTTAGCTTCAACGTTCCTATTTTATACCGTGGAAAATATAAAGTTGGAATATCCCATATTGAGGTTCGTGATTTTCTAAATCTTATTTCGGTCAAATACGCTCCAGGTGAAACAAAGCTAATTCGTGTTTTCCCCCGTATTTTACCAATGGAACAATACAAAATTCGATATGTTAGAGTAGCTGAAAATGAATATTTATCACACAATAAGGAGGCTGGTCATTCCGAAATAAGAAATATTAGGGAATATATGTACGGCGACAGCCTTAAAAAAATCCATTGGAAGCTATCTTCTAAGTATAATAAATGGTTGGTAAAAGAAACTACAGCATCATCGGAAAAAGAGTTATGGATTTTACTTAATCTTGCACAGTTTTATGGGGAGTCGGAATATGTTTTAGGGATAGAAGATAGGACCATTGAAGTTCTTCTTTCAATTGCTAGAGTATTATTAGGTTTAGGAATTAACATAAAGCTTTGCTTTTTTAGATCTGAGCAAATATGTCTTACAATATCAAACATGAATGGGTTTCATCAGCTTTATGAATTGTTGGCATTTATGCCCTTTGACCAAGCAGCACATTTTGAAGATGTTATTGATTACTTTAATGACACTATGCCTGAAAGGCAAAGTGTTTTATTTTTCTCACCAATTGCCGATGGTCAACAAATTGACAGTTTATATAAAATGGCTAATAGCGGACATGATGTATCTTTCTTTTATTGCGATGTGGCAGATGGTGAAATGAAAAAAGAATTAATTAGAGTTTTAGAAAGAGAACTACCAGAGCTAGGAATAGAGGCAATTAATATGCTTGAAATGTTTGGCGATATAGCACAAGACATAGAACATGATAAATCTTCAGCAGTATAAGGAGCAACTCCATGAAAAAACGATATATTAATTTTCTAACTCTATCGTTTATTGGAATACTATATATTTTTTCTGTCATAAAAGCAACGATTGAACCGATGCATGTTCCTGTTGAGGCTTGGCATATGCTTCTTTTTGCGATAGGTGCTTTTGTTTTCTATTCTCTTATTCATACGAAAGCTGGTAGAATTGTTTTTTTAAGTTCAATAGCCGTTGCCATTTGCTTTGAAGTATATATAATTTTAAAAAATGGCATAGCAAATATCTCTACAACCATAGCACCTTTGAGCAAACTGGTGGATGTTTTAATTCAGGTGGGTACAGGTTACTATGATGATACAATATCCAATTTATCGCTTGGGATATGTGTTGGAGTTATTTCGCTTTTTTTAGCATTTCCCATTTACTGTTTTTTAGTTATAAGGTATAGATTTTATTTTCTTATTACACCGGGAGTGACCTTTTTTATAGTTGCCTATGGAATTATCAGATATGTTGATAAGCTTTCCTTCTATATTTTTATAACAGTTGCTATTGTTTGTTATATAAGGCATAGATTTTTGCTATCACTAAACAAAAAACGGAGTACAGAAAATATACAGCAGGGTACAGAACAAGCCTTAGGAGTAAGTATCTTAATACAATTTATACCTATTGCACTTGTTGTTATACTTTTTTCAGCAACAATTCCGGTGAAAAATTATCCTATAGAATGGCCATGGCTTGATGAAAAAATATATAACCTTTGGTGGGATGCACGGGAGCAATTTACCGTCGATCGATACGATGAATTTTCTTTGGCGAAAACAGGATTCGGTGATCCTTCGCGCCTTGGTGGGCCTATAAGTGCTGATCATACATCAATTTTACTTGTAACATCACCCACACGTGTGTATTTGCGTGGTGCTGTTTATGATAAATATACTGGAGCTGGTTGGGAGTTGGCCGACAAGCTTCAAGAGAATTATTTTGAGGATAGGGTTTATGACCACAGGGAACTTACATATGGATGGAAAGCAGCTGCATTAGAATCTGGTATTTATAATGTAGATAAGTTTGAGCAGTATTTAATAGATGATATCAAGGTACATAACAGCGAAAATATACAGCCGGAAGAATATATTGAGTTTCTAAAGCTTCAAACCAAATCCTCTGTTTTAAGGCAACTATTTCCCGAAAGAAAAATTACAGTTCAGCATTTAAATATTAGAACAATGTCACTTTTTACACCTCTTAAAATGTTTTTACCTATACAAGGCTTATATTCAGATACATATACTATAAATGAGGATACTGAAGGAGTCTTCAGAGTAAATAAGAGACTGCGCAAGGACAGCACGTATAGCTTTGATTATCTTCAGCCTGCTTATGGAATGAAGGAAATGAAAAACTATTTGTGCCTCAGTAATAAAGGGATATATGCAGAGCTTAACAATACAACTAACAAATTAATTGAAAACAATGAGGAAAAAGACGGTGAACGCACCCTAAAACAGAAGCTGGCGGAGGTGGTCCATACATATGAGGCTCTTGAAAAGAGAAGGGATGAAATATATCAATTATATACCAATATTCCTGAGCAAACCCCGGCCAGAGTTATTGAGCTTGCCAAGGAAATTACGACCCCGCATAGTACAACATATGATAAGGTTAAAAGCCTTGAAGATTATTTAACAAAGAACTATCAATACAATCTATATCCTCAATACCCACCTGAAGAACAGGATTTTGTAGATTATTTCTTGTTTGATGGAAAAGAAGGATATTGCTCCTATTTTGCAAGCTCCCTTTGCATAATGACAAGAGCTGTAGGCATACCATCAAGGTATGTAGAAGGTTTTTTGTTGCCGAAAGAAAAAGATAGAAACAATCGTTACCTTGTGACTAATCAGAATGCACATGCATGGGCAGAGGTGTATTTTGAAGGTGTTGGTTGGATTACCTTTGAGGCAACTCCACCAATGGCGGGTGCGTTAAACTATTATCTAACTCTTTCAAATAATGAAGTTGGTATAGCAATACCGGATTTTATGGAGCAATATGAAGGAGATAGACAAACTCAGGATGGTTTTACTCCCGATCTTGATAGGCAATATACAGTTAGAAACAAGATAACATTTGAGATGATCATAACTTATGTAGCTGTTTTAGTAGTGCTTACTTTTTTATTGAATTTGCTTTTTATCCTGATCAGATGGATTACTTTTCATGTTATTTCGCCCCAAAAAAGCGTTAAGCTTTTATATAGGTACGCTGTTTCTTTGCTTACCCAAGCAGGAAATGGAATGGAAATTGGTCAAACTCCAATGGATTATGCAAAAATTGTGGATGAGCGTTATGAATTTACAAGTCTTGAAATGGAAAAAATGGTGGAGATCTATTACAGCGTGAGATTTGGATCTTACGCTATAGATAAAAAGAAACTGAAATCAGCGCTTTCTTTCATATCCGAAATTAAATCAAAAACAGGACGGAATATGTATTTTGCAAAAAGAGTTTTATATAGATGTTTATTATTTAAAGGATAAGAGATAAATAATGGCAATACACAGCTATATCTCTTTAGCCACATGTAGACAGTAACGTTTAGAATAAAGCGTAAAATGCTCTATCTATATTTTCATTGACATTTTATTATACGTTGCCGTAGAATGGTTAAGGTAATGTAAGGAGTGAAGAAATGTCGAAATTACGTGAAGATATAAGAAACATTGCTATTATAGCCCATGTAGATCATGGTAAAACCACACTGGTTGATGCAATGTTAAGGCAAAGTGGCATTTTTAGAGTAAATGAAAAGGTTACAGAACGTGTAATGGATTCCAATGATCTCGAAAGAGAAAAGGGAATTACAATTATGTCTAAAAATACAGCAGTTTTATATAATGGGATCCATATTAATATAGTTGATACCCCTGGCCATGCTGATTTTGGCGGAGAAGTAGAACGAATACTTAAAATGGTTGAAGGTGTACTTCTTTTAGTTGATGCTTATGAAGGTCCCATGCCACAAACGCGTTTTGTTTTAAAAAAGGCTTTAGCTTTAAATCTAAAACCAATAGTTGTTATCAATAAAATTGATCGCAAGGAAGCACGCTGTCAAGAGGTTATTGATGATATAATTGGACTTTTTATTGAGCTGGAGGCTAATGACAATCAGCTTGAGTTTCCTGTTATTTATGCATCAGGAAGGGATGGCTATGCTTCTGCACAAGAAGATGGAATGCTTGAAAATTTAACCCCGTTGTTTGACTCAATTGTTAAGTTCGTTCCCCCACCAAAAGGTGAGGTGGAAGCGCCTTTTCAGCTGTTAATATCAAGTATTGATTATGATGAATATGTCGGAAGAATTGCAATCGGGAAAATCGAGCGAGGAATGATTGAAAAAGGCGACAAGCTTATTGTATGTAGAAAGGGTGATGTAGTTGAACCTGTTAAAATTGCATCAATCCAAGTTTTTAAGGGTCTTAAGAGGGTAACGGTCGAAAAAGCTCAAGCAGGGGAAATAGTATCTATTACAGGCATTGAAGATATAACTATAGGTGAGACTATTTGTGATGCCGAAAATCCAGAGCCTCTACCATTTGTTGAATTGGATGAGCCAACTATATCCATGCAGTTTCTTGTTAATAATAGCCCTTTTGCAGGCACAGAAGGAACATATGTTACATCAAGGCACTTACGGGACAGACTTTATAAAGAAAAAGAAACTAATTTAAGCCTTAGAATTGAAGAAACCAATTCGCCAGATAGCTTTAATGTTTCAGGTAGAGGTGAGTTGCATTTATCAATACTTATAGAAACCATGCGAAGAGAAGGTTATGAGTTCCAGGTATCCAAGCCTGAGGTTATCACTAAATCCATCGATGGAGTATTGTATGAGCCAATTGAATATGTAACCACTGATGTGCCTGAAGAGTATATGGGTGCAGTGATGGAAGAGCTGGGTTCGAGGAAAGGTGAACTTGTGAATATGCGAGCCCCAGAGCAAGGATTTTCACGCCTGGAGTATAAAATACCCTCAAGAGCTCTAATTGGTTTTCGGTCTAGATTTTTGACGACAACAAGGGGAAATGGTATAATGAATCATATTTTTGATGGATATGAACCCTATAAAGGGGAAGTTCATTCTAGAGATCGTGGTTCAATAATTGCATGGGAGACAGGCGAAGCAGTCACATATGGTCTTTATAATGCGCAGGAACGTGGAACACTGTTTATCGGACCAGGGCAGCAAGTTTACGAAGGTATGGTTGTCGGTGAAAGTGCAAGGATAGAAGATATAGTTATCAATGTATGCAAGAAAAAGCATGTTACAAATATTAGAGCTGCAGGTTCAGACGATGCACTTAAGCTTGTACCGATTAAGGTATTAAGTCTTGAAGCTTGTCTGGAGTTTATAGCAGACGATGAGCTAGTAGAGGTAACTCCTAAAAGCATTCGATTGAGGAAAAAGATTCTAAATTCCACATTGAGGGCTAAGGCAGGTAAGAAGAAAGAAAAATAATTAGCCTGCTAACATTGGAAGGTGAACTCATGGCAAAACGAGGGAAGAAAAAGAAAAGATGGTTTCTTAGATTTTTAATTTTTGTTGTTATATGTATGGCACTGTTTTTTTCAGCAGCCTATGTTTCATATACTTATTTAACAAAATATGGCATGGAATATGTTTCCAAAGGTACAATTGACATACCAAAGGAAGAACAAATTGAGATTGAGATTTTGGAGGGCTTTGGCACCACTGACATTGCTACATTGCTTGAAAGGGAAGGATTTGTTGAATATACATGGCTTTTTAGGTTTTTTTCAAAGCTCAACGGGTATGACGGCAAATATAAAGCAGGTATGCATATTATCAGTCATGAACTAAATTATGAGGGTTTGATGTTGGTATTAACAAATGATCCCATCTCTGATCCAACTAAGGATATGAGAGTTCCTGAAGGGTTCACTGTGGTTGAGCTGGCCGATTACTTATCCGAAAGAGGTTTTGTTGATAAAGAAGAGTTTGAAGCTATATGCAAAATCAAAATTAAAAAGTATCAATTTTTAGAAAATGTGCCCGATCGGAAGTATCCATTGGAAGGTTATCTATACCCAGATACCTATAAAATAGAGGTGAAATGGGGCGAAGAGGAAATTATAGACAGACTACTTACAGAGTTTGATACAATTCTTAAGCCTGAATACTATGAAAGAGCAGAAGAGTTAGGCATGACACTTGACGAAGTAGTTACACTTGCATCCATTATTGAGATGGAAGCAAAATATGCATCTGATTATAAAAAGATATCCAGCGTTTTCCACAATAGATTAAATAGCAGAGCGTTTCCTTATTTACAGACAGATGTTACCCTACAATATGCCAGAATTATGACGGGGCTTGGCAGAATTCAAATATTGACAAACAAAGACAAGGATATAGATAGCCCTTATAACACATATGCCCACGAAGGGCTTCCGCCCGGACCTATCTGCTCGCCTCGAGCAGAAGCCATAGAAGCGGCTTTATATCCAGATAATACAGATTATTTCTTCTTTTTCTCGCCTCCTGATGGTTCTGTTATATATAATGAAACATTAAGTGGTCACAATAGGGGTCTTAACTCGTATGGAATGATTGATTAGTTAATGCTCTTGTGATGTAACTGTTTACAGGTAACCAGAGAGATATAGCAGCGCAATATAAGGAAAACAATAGCGAAGTGAACAGTAATGGAATAAATTATACTGTATGTAAGGTTATCCTCAATCATTGATTTTGGATA
The DNA here is from genome assembly GCA_035647675.1 of Thermoclostridium sp. Lineage (GTDB taxonomy): Bacteria > Bacillota > Clostridia > DSM-8532 > DSM-8532 > Thermoclostridium. The sequence continues at coordinate 9,187 of DASRMZ010000294.1, forward strand.
ACCTTATTGTTAGAATGAATATAAAGTCCTATTAGTGCATAGTTTGCACCTTAGCAAACTCATCAATAAATTGAAATTTGGAGTGTATTTCCGTTGAAAGAAGAAATTATATATCCACATATCAATAAATATTTATCAAACATTTTACAACATTCAGATCCTCTGTTGAATGAGATGGAGGAATATGCTGTGAAAAATCATGTTCCCATTATACAGCCTGAATCTGCAAGCCTATTAAGCGTTTTATGTAATATATCGAAACCAAAAAGAATTCTTGAAATTGGCACCGCTATTGGCTATTCATCTATTATTCTTTCAAAATCCATGCACAATAATGGCATTGTTGATACCATTGAAGTTGATGAAAATATGGCTCAAAAGGCTATGACATATATAGAAAGAGCAGGCTTTGAAAGGAAAATTCGTATATTGCAGGGCGATGCAGCAGAAGTATTGCTGTGCCTAAGCACGCCGTATGACTTTATATTCCTTGATGCTGCAAAGGGTCAATATATTGAGTTCTTGCCGCACTGTCTAAGACTACTTAAACCAGGTGGTATATTTATCACGGACAATGTGCTCTATAAGGGTATGGTTGCTAAAGATGGTATTGCCGAACACAAGCATAGGACAATTATCGTGAACCTAAGAGAGTATTTACAAAAGCTATGCCAAAATGTAGAGCTTAACACAAGCATAGTTCCAATAGGTGATGGAGTCGCAATATGTGTTAAAACACAAGACGAAAAGGAGAAACTTACATGAGTATAGAGCTTCTTGCTCCAGCAGGAAATCTGGAAAAATTGAAAATGGCAATAAAATATGGAGCTGATGCGGTATATCTTGCTGGGCCCAGTTTTGGTCTAAGAGCTGCTGCTGGCAATTTTTCGATAGAAGAGATGAAAGAGGGACTAAAGTTTGCACATGACAGAAATAAAAAAGTGTATTTGACCATGAACATCCTACCCCATAATGATGATTTAATTGGGATGGAGAATTATATAAAATCAGTTTCAGACATGGGGGTAGACGCTATCATTGTGTCAGATCCTGGTGTTTTTTCATCGATTAAAGCTCTTAACCCATCCATGCATATTCATATTAGTACCCAGGCCAATGTTACAAACTACAAGAGTGCATTGTTCTGGAAAGAGCTTGGCGCTTCCAGGATAATTGCCGCAAGGGAAATGTCATTAAAGGAGCTATCATTCATACAGGAAAAAGCTTCCGATCTCGAATTAGAAGCCTTTGTTCACGGTGCTATGTGTATCTCATATTCTGGCAGATGCCTATTGAGCAGCTTTATGTGTGGTAGAGATGCTAATCGTGGTGATTGTGCTCAACCATGTCGTTGGAAGTATTACTTGGTTGAGGAAAAACGCCCAGGGCAATATTATCCTGTTGTTGAAGATGAAAAAGGCACATTTGTGTTTAACTCAAAGGATTTATGTATGATAGAGCATATACCCGAGCTTGTAGAATCGGGTGTCACAAGTTTTAAGATTGAAGGAAGAATGAAAAGTGCTTTCTATGTTTCTACCATTGTTCGTGCTTACCGTATGGCACTGGATGCTTATTTGGCCGATCCAAAAAATTATGTATTTGAGCCAAAATGGTTAGAAGAGGTCAGCAAGGTAAGTCATAGAGGTTTTAGTACAGGTTTTTTCTTTGACAAACCCGGAGCTGATGCTCAAAGCTATAATAGTAGTAATTATATAAAGAACTATGATTTTGTTGGCATTGTTCTTTCATATGATGAAAAAATCAAAACTGCATTAATCGAACAAAGAAATCGAGTTTTTTCTGGAGATGAAATTGAAATAATTCAGCCAAAGGGGTCTGATTTTTTATTTACTATATCAGGTATGGTTAATGAGGAAGGGCTTGAGATAGAAAGCGCACCTCATCCGCAAATGAAATATACCATAAAGGTGCCAGAGCCTGTTGTACCAGGTTCAATACTAAGGAAAAGGCACCAGGATTGAGACTTCTATTAATTAATTGCATTATGTTATGAAGATGAGGCCATCAAAAAACAATGAGGACAATTATGTTAAGGTGCACACCTATATCCTTCGGCTTACCTGTGAGCAGTAACTTATACCTTGAAATATATTTGAAAATATAATTGTATATCTTGATTTTCACAATAATAAATTATATGCTATAAATAGTAAATTACTTTGGAGGTGATTGTATGGCATTCATGGACGACATAAAAAAAATTACTAGTAAGTTCGCTAAGAAAACTGGTGATATGGTAGAAGTATCAAAGATTAACATTAGTATTTCACAAGAAAAGGATAAAATCAGCAAACTTTATTCTGAAATAGGAAAGGCTACATATGAGCAATACAAAGCAGGAAATGATGTAGGATTTACAGACAAATGTGAAATTATCGTAGAGCATGAAGCAACCATTCAACAATTGCAGCAGAGAATACAAGAAATAAAAAATGTTAAAAACTGTATTTCATGTGGTGCGGTAATGGAGTTGGAAACAGCATTTTGCCCACAATGTGGCGCAAAACAATAAAGCTGTTTTAATTGTATTATGTCTATAAACGAAATCATAGCTGGAAGTAAACTTATGACTAAAAATGAATTACGGAAAAAATCTATAGAGCTACGAAATTTAATCGAAATAAATTGCATTAATGAAAATAGTGATATAATTCAAAAAAAGGTACTTAATCATTCATGGTTTGAACAATGCAAGACTGTTTTCATTTTTGTATCCACAGGAAGTGAAGTTAACACAACAGGCATCATAAGGGCGGCTTTTGAAAAGGGAAAAAAGGTTTGCGTACCACGAGTAGTACCTGGCATTAAAATGGAAGCTGTCCCTATAAGCAGTATTGAAGATGATCTTCAACTGGGTTTTTATAACATAATGGAACCCAAATCCGATCTATTACCTATAAATGAAAAGGAAATAGATTTGGTGATAGTGCCGGGGTTGCTATTTGATAGAAGTGGTTTTCGTATAGGTTATGGTGGTGGATATTATGACAAATATTTGCCATTACTGTCGAGGTCCTGCAAAACCATAGGAATTGTGTTTCATAGCCAGTTAGTAGATACACTACCTACTGATGAACATGATATAAGTGTTATGGCTGTTATTACTGATAAAGAAGTAATTGCTTAGTGCATATAGTTTGTAAGATATGTTTCGTTTAGGACATAGAGCGGGCATCCTCGGTAATTCAATTGCTGAGTAGTTCACCGATATAACCTTAATAGTGATTTTTTGCGATGAAACACCGTAAAATGCTCTATATGATAACCTTGCCGCTAAAGCGGCAAGAGCCTTTTTTAATCATAATAATTGGAGGGTATTGTATGCATATTTATCTATGTTTCCCTGGTGGAAAACACAAAGCACTAACTATGAGTTATGATGATGGAAAATATCAAGACAAGAAACTGGTTGATATTTTCAACAAATATGGAATTAAAGGAACATTTCATTTGAATTCTGATTTATTAACCCATCCACAGCGTATATCAAAAGATGAGATCAATAGTTTATATCAAGGGCATGAAATATCAGCACATACCTGTACTCATCCAACAATCGCAAGATGCCCAAAGGAGCAGCTTGTTCAAGAACTATATAACGATCGGGTTAATCTTGAAAATATTGTAGGGTATCCTGTGCGAGGTCTATCATATCCTAATGGCTCACATAATAAACAGGTAAGGGACATGCTGCCAGCTTTAGGCTATGAGTATGCACGTACTGTTGGACAGACAAAGGACTTTGGACTACCTGAGGACTTTTATCAATGGGATGCAACATGCCACCATAAACATGATTTAATTAATCTAGGGGAAAAGTTTATTAATTTAAATAAAAAACAATACCTGTATTTAATGTATGTATGGGGACATAGTTATGAGTTTGACAATGACGATAATTGGGACTTAATTGAGAACTTTTGCAAGATGGTTGGAAACAGGGAAGATATATGGTATGCGACAAATATAGAAATAGTTGATTATATAAAAAGCTATGATTTACTAAGGTTTTCTGCTTCTTTGGATTTGGTTATCAACCCTATGGCAAGTTCTGTTTGGCTAAGTGTTGGTGGGGAAATTGTAGAGGTAAAGGGCGGAAGTCGAGTTGTTTTTACGGAGGATTAAATGAGTTCTTTTGTTCACTTGCATGTTCATACCGAATATTCTCTTCTTGATGGAGCAAACCGCATAGGTCCACTTGTGAAGAGAACTAAAGAATTGGGAATGGATGCCATTGCTATTACAGATCACGGGTCTATGTTTGGAGTTATAGCCTTTTATAAGGCATGCAAAAAGGCAGGCATAAAACCCATTTTGGGTTGTGAGGTATATACAGCGCCCCGTTCTAGGTTTGATAAGGATGCAAGACTTGATTCCGATCAAGGTCACTTAATACTTCTTGCTAAGAATAATGAAGGCTATAGAAATTTAATGAAAATTGTTTCTGCAGCATATACAGAAGGATTTTACTACAAACCGCGTGTGGATCTTGAGCTATTAAATAGATTCAAGGAAGGGCTAGTATGCTTAAGTGCATGCCTTGGGGGCGATGTTCCTAATGCTTTACTAAACAACCAATATGACAAAGCTAAGAAAATCGCCATTCAATTTAACGAAATATTTGGTCAAGGCAATTTTTATCTTGAGCTTCAGCACAACGGCATAGAGGAACAAAAAATTGTAAACCAAGGTCTTTTAAAACTATCCAAGGAAACGGGCATTCCATTGGTTGCAACTAATGATGTTCACTATTTAAATAGGCAGGATGCAAGAGCACAAGAGATTCTCATGTGTATCCAAACATTGAAAACCATTGAAGATGAAGACCGTATGCATTTTGAAACTGAAGAATTGTATTTAAAATCACCCGAAGTGATGAAGGAACAGTTTAATTATTGTGAAGAGGCGATTTCTAACACCAGTAAAATCGCACAGATGTGCAATGTAGAAATAGAGTTTGGTAATCTTCATTTACCTGAATTCGATGTTCCTAATAATGTAGATGCTTTTGAATATCTTGAAAAACAATGCTTAAAGGGTTTTGAAAAAAGATACGGAAACAGAACGGAATTATTACAACGACTAAATTATGAGCTTTCTACAATAAAAAACATGGGTTTTGTAGATTACTTTTTAATTGTATGGGATTTTATCCGTTTTGCAAAGGATAACGGCATTATGGTTGGACCTGGCAGAGGTTCGGCAGCTGGTAGCATTGTTTCGTATTGTCTTGAAATTACAAATGTAGATCCTATTCGTTACAACCTTATCTTTGAGCGCTTTTTAAATCCTGAACGAATAAGCATGCCGGATATTGACATCGATTTTTGCTTTGAGCGCCGTGGAGAGGTAATTGATTATGTTGTAAACAAATATGGCAAGGATAGAGTGGCTCAAATTATAACATTTGGTACATTAGCTGCACGTGCAGGTATAAGAGATGTTGGCAGAGCACTTGCTATTCCTTATGCAGAAGTTGACAAAACAGCAAAAATGATACCCATGCAAATAGGTATGAACATCGAGAAGGCATTAAAAGTAAATAGCGAATTAAATAGTGTTTATGAAAATGATACGCGAATCCATGAGCTAATTAACACTGCTATGCTTCTTGAAGGAATGCCCCGACATGCTTCAACCCATGCCGCTGGGGTTGTGATATCAAAAGAACCAATAACTGAATATGTACCCCTATATCAAAGTGATGGCAATATATCCACACAATTTCCCATGAACACGTTGGAAGAGCTTGGGCTTTTAAAGATGGATTTTTTAGGTCTAAGAACCCTAACAGTCATTAGGGATACCATTAGCTTGGTTGAAGAAAATCACAATATAGAAATAGATATTGATAACATTGACATTAACGACCCAGGTATTTATCAAATGATTAGTCAAGGTGAAACACTTGGCGTTTTCCAGCTTGAAAGCAGTGGAATGACACAGTTTATGACAGATCTAAAGCCTTCATGTATTGAGGATATAATAGCAGGTATTTCACTATATCGTCCAGGACCCATGGACCAAATCCCTAAATATATTAAAAACAAGAAAAGCCCAGAAAATATAAAATGTGTTCATCCTCTTTTAGAACCTATTTTGGATGTGACTTATGGATGCATTGTTTATCAGGAACAGGTAATGCAAATTGTAAGACAACTAGGCGGATATTCTCTTGGTAGAGCTGACTTGGTTCGCAGAGCAATGGCTAAAAAGAAAATGGATATAATGGAGCAGGAGCGTCAAAAGTTTGTCTATGGTGAAACTGATGCTGATGGTAACGTCGTGATACCTGGAGCTATACGTAACGGTGTGGATGAAAAAACAGCGAATGAAATATACGATGAAATGATTGATTTTGCAAGCTATGCTTTTAATAAATCCCACGCAGCAGGATATGCTGTTATTGCATGCCAAACAGGGTATTTAAAATATCATTACCCTGTCGAATTCATGGCTGCTCTTTTAAATAGTTTTTTAGGATCTGCAAACAAAGTCTCCCAATATGTTCTAGAATGTAGAAAAATGGGGATTGACGTATTGCCACCTGATATAAATGAAAGTGGAGTACGCTTTACAGTCAATAACGGTAAAATCCGCTTTGGTCTTGCTGCGATAAAAAATGTGGGTAGCAATGTGGTTAAGCATATTATAAAACAAAGGAACAAAAATGGAGCTTATAAAAGCTTCCCAGATCTATGTGAGAGGGTTGATGGTGGAGATTTAAATAAAAGGTGTATTGAAAGCCTTATTAAAAGTGGTGCATTTGATTCATTTAATGTGTATCGTTCAAGGCTTATGAATGCATATGAAAGAATAATGGACAATGTGTCAAATATTAAAAAAATGAAGATGGAAGGTCAGTTTTCTTTATTTGACATTGCCTCTAACTCTAAAACAGTTCATGAGGTGGAAACAAGCTATCCTAATTTGGATGAATACGACTCCAGGCTATTACTTTCAATGGAAAAAGATATGTTAGGGCTATACATATCAGGACACCCTCTAAGTGAGCTTGAGGAGGATATAAAAAAATCAGTAACGCTGTATTCATCTGATCTTTTCGAAGAAGAACAAGACACAGAAACAGTTAACAATACCTTTTCGGATGGTTCCTTTGCACGCATAGCAGGTCTTGTTACAGAGATTAAAAGCATAACCACAAAAAGCAACCAATTAATGGCCTTCGTTACTGTCGAAGACCTTGCAGGACAGATGGAGGTTATTGTTTTTCCTAATACTTTAGAGAAGTATGGTGATATTATTAAACCTGATCTTCCTGTTTGGATTGAAGGCAAATTAAGTATTAGAGAAGATGAGCAGCCTAAGATTATTGTTGAATTTGTTAAACCCATAGTAAAGGGAGAGAGCTTATCTAATATTTCAAGAAAAGAAAAACGCGCTAACTCGAACAAACATTTTTTAAAAGAAAATAATAAAGTATCATATTATACAAGCGATAAGAGTAGTAGTTATAATGCAGCCGAATTAACGGCAAGTAAGAAGCATAATAGATATAATGATGGAAGAGATGGTAGTAGCATAAACTCACAAATTAATACTGATATTATTAAAGTAAACATTCCAGATGAAACGGAACGAAAAATTATCAATGCTGTTTGTTCTCTATTAAAATATTTTGAAGGAACAACCCCAGTTTATGTTTACTATAGAGGAAAGATAAATAAAAAACATCGAGTAATTCATAGTGAAACACTATTCAATGAGCTAGAGAGTCTTCTTGGGATAGAAAATGTTAAATTCGAAAATGGTACCATTAGAAGACATGCAAATGGTACACAATATATCACTCACAAGCAATAGCAAATTGTGAAGGAACTGATTGGGGTTTGTGACTTGCGTTTTTAAGGAAAATAATATATAGTAATAATCATGGCTTTGCTATTTAAATAATATAATTACTTACTAGGCAATATATTATATAGAAGTCCTTTAAGAATTATAGAACCTTGATTTGGCAGGGGGGAGCAATAATGTGGACAGTTGTATATATGGCGCAAAACAAAGAGATGGCTGAAAAACTAGAATCAGCATTAGAAGACGAAGGTCTTTTGGTAAAAGTGAATCCCGTTAGCCAAAAGGAAAAAAACGACAATTATTTCGAAGTATCTGTTCCTGAAGGCGAGGTAGAAGAAGCACATAGTATTATTATCGAAAAAGGCTTTTAGGATATTGGTCAATGCTATTTTTAGCCCGTGTAGAGTAATACACGGGTTTTCATTACATTGTTATTAGAGTATTTTCAATCTTACATAGCAAAAGCCATTATTAATGATACATAGCGATAGCAGCAATTAAATAACGAATTGAAAAAAACAAATAAATGGTGAGGAAATGAATAATAAAAAAACGATTGGTATTTTAACAAGTGGTGGAGATGCTCCGGGCATGAATGCTGCAGTCCGAGCGGTGGTTAGAACAGGAATCTACTACGGATTTAATGTAATAGGTATACGTAAAGGCTATGAAGGTCTATTAAATGGTGACATGGAAACTATGAATCTACGTTCGGTGGGTGATTTAATTCACCGGGGTGGTACAATACTCCAAACTGCAAGATCTTCCGAATTTAATACCGATGCAGGTGTTGAAAAAGGAATAACAATGGCCAAGGTTTTTGGCATTGATTCAATAGTAGTAATTGGAGGCGATGGTTCCTTCCGTGGTGCAAAGGATTTAAGTAATAAAGGTTTTACAACCATGTGTATACCCGCAACAATTGATAATGACATTGCATCTACTGAGTATACGATAGGTTTTGATACAGCATTAAATACCGTTCAAGATGCTATTGATAAAATTAGGGATACAGCTTATTCTCATGAACGTTGTAGTGTGCTTGAGGTTATGGGCAGAAAGGCCGGTTTCATTGCATTAAATGTTGCAATATCAGGTGGTGCTGAAGCTGTAATATTGCCTGAAAAAAAGTTTGATATCGATAGGGATATAATAAAACCCATTATAGACGGTAGAAATCGTGGCAAAAGGCATTATTTAGTTGTTATTGCTGAGGGTGTAGGCGGAGCTGTTGATATAGCTGAATATATAGAAGAAAAGACCGATGTAAAATCTAGAGCAACAATATTAGGGCATATTCAACGCGGTGGTAGCCCTACTGTATATGATAGAGTTACAGCAAGTCGTATGGGTGCCCACGCTGTAAAGCTTTTAAAGGGCGGTCATAAAAACCGTGTCGTATGCATGCAACAAGGTCTAATTACAGATATTGATATAAATGAAGCTTTATTGATGAATAAAACAATTGATAAAGAAATGGTGGAGCTAAACAAGATACTTGCTTTGTAATTTCATTATGACATATTTTCAAGTAGAGGATATTATATGATTTCAAGGATTAAACTTATTGTACGGTATCAGGAGACAGATCAAATGGGTATCGTACATCATTCCGTTTATCCAATTTGGTTTGAATGCGGAAGAACGGATTTCATTAAAAAAGTTGGTCTATCATATGGGCAGTTAGAAAAAAATGGTGTAATGCTTCCATTAAGAAGTCTTAAATGCAACTATTATTATCCATCACATTATGATGAAGAAATCTTTTTAAAAACTCGCATTGCCAATCTAACGCCTTCTAGAATTTTGTTTTATTATGAGGTATTTAAAAAGGGCTTTCTTAAGCCAATTGCAACTGGTGAAACTGAGCATGTCTGGGTGAATACTGATTTAAAGCCCGTTAATATGAGAAAGTATAGACCTGATTTATTCGATTTTTTTTATGACATTTTTAACGATAAAGGGAGTGCTTAAAATTAGTAAAAGTAAGTTCAGACACATACCTAATATATTAACTATGCTTAGGCTTCTCGTTATACCTGTAATGGTTTACTATATGCTCAAGGGCGAATGGATTACAGGCCTAGCAATATTTGTAGTCGCCGAATTTACAGACATATTGGATGGCTATATTGCTAGAAGGTACAATTTTATATCTAAATTTGGCAAGCTTGCAGATCCTCTCGCCGACAAGCTATTACAGTTAACAGCACTGTTTATTCTCTCAATAGGCGGAAGACTTCCATCTTATTTTTTTTATATCCTTTGCATAAAGGAGCTTGCTATGGTTGTGGGTGCATTATTGTTTTTAAAGAAAGATGTTGTTGTTCATTCAAACTGGATGGGTAAGGCAGCAGCAACTATACTTTTTATAGGTATTATATTGGCTTTTTTAAATTTATCAACATCAGTATATATTTTGTGGATAGGTATGATAGTATCACTAGCTGCAAGTGTCTTTTATCTTAGAGAGTTTTTAAAACAGGTTAATAAAGGTTCAAATTAAATATATTTACAGAGCATTTTATAAAAGAAGCGGTAGTAGTAAATACCGCCTCTTCTATATTGAGGAGCATTTTGCGATATCGCAAAAGTCTTTGGTAAATGGTATTGCTTGGAAGAGTAGCTATTCATGACTACAAGCAAATTATAAGCCTACAAATTTTCTTAGCACTTGTCTATACCGCGGATGTCGCATCCCTTATCCAAGAACAAGCACAGGAAAATTAGGATGAAAAATAAAACTTCACTATTGTTTCGGAAAAAGCCGTCCATATTTATTCCCTCCTTTGCATTAAACTCTTCTTTGCATTGTGACTTTTTGTAGAGTGTTTAATGGTTGAAATTAGTCACAACCATGCTATTCGATTTTTCACTATTTTGGATTGCATTACATGGTGCTAATCACAGCAGCCGTTGTTGTCCCAAAACAGGAGCAGGAATAGAATGATAAAAAACAACACTTCACTATTTTCTCCGAAGAATCCTCGTTTTCCTCTCATGCTCATAACCCCCCTTATTTATTACATTATTAGTTTATTCAAGTTAACGTAATGATGTTACATTTTAAGACTCATACATCTGATAAAAGAAAACTATCAATATCTTAAGGCTCGTTCTAAAACGTAGTAGTGGTGCATAAATTGTAGCAAAGCACATTTTTGGGGGATAAAATATGTTTCAAAAAATAGAGGGGAGAACTTCAACATCAAAAAATGAATTTGGGTTTACATCTGCTTTATTAACTTCGTTTGCTATAACTTTGCCAGGACTATTTGTCCTTGCAGCCATACTAACATTTATGGATTTTCCAGAAAAATATAAGACAGCAGCGGTTTTAATTGCAACAGTTTTGGGGCTCTTTATATCTGGGTTTAGGCTAGGGATTTGTAATGAAAAAAACGGAATGATTAGGGGAGCTCTTACAGGCTTGACTTATATGCTAATATTGTACCTTTCAAGCAGTATTATCTTTAATGACTTTATATTAACAGTGCGTTCTGTCGTAATGATAGTTACGGGTATTCTTGCCGGCTCAATAGGGGGGATTGTAGGAATTAACCGAAAAACGAAACCTCTGAGCAAAATGCGGGACCCAAGGAAAAGTAATGATCTACTAAAAAAATACCGTAGATAAAGGGTATGGCTTGTGACCGTTTGATTTTACCGTGCTAAAAATATAATGCACAGCCATATCCCAAAAACTAAAGGGGATGAAGAGTAGCACTCTGGTTGTTATAGTGTTGCTTCATCTTCTTGATGTTAAGAAGAATTTAGTTTATAATATAATAGTATGAAAAGCATTATTGGTGATACTTAACACAGGCATTAGAGCTTTTGATACCAATTTAATGAATACTACAAAAATAGAATTTTTGGGGCTAGTAAGCACAAATTTATTCAATTCAATAAGCTAGGAGTGCACAAAAGATGAAGGCATTTAATGCAGTTTTAATTTTAATATTAGTTTTGGCTATTTTTTTTATAATAGTATCTTGTAATATGCAAGAACAGGGCAATGTTTCACCAACCCCACCGCCTCCTAATGAACAAAACATATCACCTACACCTGATAATGCTCAATTATCCGAGCCAACACAAATATCGGAGCCTACTGCGTCACCCGAACCTACAAATTTACCACAATCTCCAACGCAGGTGCCCGATAAAGATAGCAAACCTATTGATTACTCAATAGTGCAACCTAATGAGTCTGGCGATATACCAATTGTTATGTTTCATAATTTTATAGAAAACTTAGATGATACAACAGACAATTTCTACACTACTTCATTTACAGAGTTTGAAGTTCTTCTTGAAACGCTTTATGAAGAGGGATATAGGCTTATTAGTATGCGTGATTTTATAGATCACAATATATCTGTTCCAGCAGGGAAAAAACCGATGGTGTTTTCCTTTGACGATGGGTCACCAGGTCAGTTCAACCTGATTGAACAAGGCGGAAAGCTTGTTGTCAATCCCAAGTCGGCAGTGGGAGCTATACTAAAATTTAATGAAAAGCATCCGGATTTCGGGATGAAGGGTATTTTCTACTTAAACATGGATTTAGAAAACAAAACATTTGAAGGTGAGGGTACTCTCAAGGAAAGACTGGACATTCTTTTAAGTTACGGGTTTGAAATAGGTAATCATTCATGGGGACACTTTGATTTCAGTACTGCAACAAATAAGCAGCAGATTAATGAGAAGCTTGGTAAGAATGAGAAAAGCCTTGGTGAAACAATGGATGGCGTTGAGTTTTACTCTTTTGCACTTCCATTTGGAAACAGACCACCTGAATCGTTGCGTGATGCCATGGTTAATGGTTCATTTGAAGGTGTGAAGTACAATAATCAAACAATAATGGCTGTTGGTGCACAGCCAAGCATGCCAAGTACTGCTGTCAATTATAATCCCGCGTATGTGGGTCGCATCCGAGCCCAGGGCAAGCTTCAGGAAGACTTTGATTTGACATATTGGATACCCAAAATGACTAAAGCAAGAATGTACATTAGCGATGGTGATGCCAGTACTGTAGTAGTACCAGAAGCCATGGCAACAAAGATAGATGCTGGGAAATTGAATGGTAAAAAGCTTATTAAATACTAAATATGTAGACTAAGGATACTATATTCAAAATCAAGCAAACTGAAGAAAAACATTCAAAACCTACATTATATTTACAAAAACCAGCTAACATCAGTTTGCTTTTCGAAAGTCAGTGGGTTATAATAATATTATCTTGATGCGCCCAAATATCAAGGTGGCTATTCAAAAATCACTTTATTTTACGTATCTTAGCAAAATCATATTGCAGTACAGCTGCAAAGAATAGAACAAATTTACTGATGTTAAAAGCAATATTCCTTATATAATTTAAATAATAATTAAGGAAAATAGTTTTTATTTACCATTGCATACAGTGGATTTAATCTATGTAAAAATAATATAATTTTATTTTATTATGCATGAGAAATAAAAGAAAGATTAAAGAATGTAGAAAGGAGTAGCAGGTATGGACACAAAAATAGAGAAAATCACGAAAAAAAAGCAAACGGATGAGGAAGTGAAGAAAAGGGCGGTCAAGCTTGTAGTAGCTCATATAAAGAGAAAAGCTTCCGGAAACTTTGCAGGCATTGATTATCTCAATAGTTGGCTTGAAGAAATGGATGCTTTGCTGGAAAAGGAAGAGATTAATATTCGTGAATATCATGAAATGCGCAGACATTTTAATGATGTCATTGAAAGCACACTTGATGCGAATATGAGAATGAAGCTTAGGGATTCTTGGTACAGTATGGGTAAAGCACTTGATAAAAAGGCTAAAAGATACTAAAAACTCCGGTGCAAAACCGGAGTTTTTTTAATAAAGGGGCTAATAAATGCGGATGGTTACTAGCAGAAAAGCTAGGTAACGTACATTATCATTTAATATTATAAAGCCCCTTTATGTTTTGTATAGATGCTTTAACTGATTTATTGGCAGGACCCCCTGGAAGATTACGTTGCTCAATACATGTTTCAAGGGAGATTGCGTTATATACATCTTGTTTAAACATATCAGAGAAAACCTTAAGCTCTTCTAAACTTAAATCTTCAATATTTTTGCTGTTTTCAATACAGTAAGATACAAGTTTACCAACAATATGGTGTGAGTCTCTGAAGGGGATTCCTTTTTTAACCAAATAATCGGCTACATCTGTCGCGTTAGTAAACCCACCTTTTGCAGCTAATAGCATTTTATCCTTACGTATTGTCATAGTAGAAATCATTTTAGTAAAAATAGGCATACAAAGCTTAACCGTATCTATAGAATCGAATATTGCTTCTTTATCCTCTTGCATATCTTTGTTGTACGCAAGTGGAAGTCCCTTCATCATTGTGAAAAGTGAAAAAAGATTTCCGTATACTCTGCCTGTTTTTCCACGTACAAGCTCTGCAACATCTGGATTTTTCTTTTGAGGCATAATACTGCTTCCCGTGCTATATGCATCATCAAGCTCAATAAAGGAAAACTCGTGAGAGCACCAAAGTATTATTTCTTCGCAAAATCTACTTAAGTGCATCATTAGCATCGCAAGATTTGAATTCATTTCTAGAATAAAATCCCTATCTGAAACAGCATCAAGGCTGTTTTCTGTTATAGAATCAAACCCGAGCTCTGTGGCGACAAATTCCCTGTCAAGAGCATATGTAGTCCCTGCCAAAGCGCCTGAACCTAAGGGCATAACATTAAGTCTTTTATAGCAATCCGAAAATCTGTCGTAATCCCTATGGAACATTTGCACATAGGCCATTAAATGGTGAGCAAAAGTGATTGGTTGCGCCCGTTGAAGATGGGTGTAACCTGGCATTATAGTGTCAAGGTTATTTTCAGCGGTTTTAACTAAAACATCTATTAAATTTAATATCAAGCTTTTAATTTCATTTAGCTCATCCTTTAAGTACATGCGTATATCTAGAGCAACCTGATCATTGCGGCTTCTGCCAGTATGAAGCTTTTTGCCAACATCACCGGTTCGTGAGATTAATATTTTTTCAATATTCATATGAATATCTTCAGCATCAATATCAAATTCAATTTTGCCATTTTCTATATCAATAAGTATTTTGCTAAGTGCTTGGCATATGAGATTTGAATCATCCTGTGGAATTATTCCACATTTACCGAGCATTTTTGCATGGGCAATACTACCCTCAATATCATATTTATAGAGACGGCAATCAAACCTAATGGAAGAATTAAAATCATCCATTAGGTGGCTTGTGTTTTTAGAAAAACGTCCGCTCCACAGCTTCATTTTGGTTCCTCCATCATCCTTTGTTGCATCATTGCTTGAACTTTAATTGGCAAACCGAATAGGTTGATAAACCCTGCTGAATCTTTTTGATCATAGACGTCATCCTCACCAAAGGTGCATAATTCTTCACTAAATAGTGAATAGGGTGAAGTGCTGCCTGCAGGGGTAATATTGCCTTTGTACAATTTAAGTTTTACTTCTCCCGTAACAAATCTCTGTGTTACATCCGTAAAGGCTGAAAGTGCTTCACGAAGGGGAGTAAACCATTGTCCATAGTAAACAAGCTCTGCAAAACGTTGTGCTACAATATCCTTATAATGAAGAGTATCCCTATCTATGCACAAAAGCTCGAGCTCACGATGAGCAGCATATAAGATTGTGCCTCCTGGTGTTTCATAAACACCGCGGGATTTCATTCCTACAAGGCGGTTTTCAACTATATCTATAATTCCGATTCCGTTAGCACCACCTATTTTATTAAGCTCCATAATTAAATCAACAGGCGGTAGTTTTTTACCATTCAATGCAACGGGTAAACCTTCTTCAAAGCTAATATCAATATAAGTGGGTTTATCTGGAGCCTTTTCTGGCGTAACAGAAAGCTTTAAGAGTGTATCATATGACGCTTCACATGATGGATCTTCAAGCTCCATGCCTTCGTGACTTAAATGCCAAAGGTTTCTGTCACGACTATAGTTATCTTTCTTTGTAACAGGAAGTGGAATATTTCTTTCTTGAGCATAATCAATCGCATCTTCTCTTGAGCGGATATCCCAAATTCTCCAAGGGGCGATGATTTTTAATTCTGGTGCAAGTGCCTTTATAGTAAGCTCGAAACGCACCTGATCATTACCTTTGCCAGTACAACCATGGGCTATAGCAACAGCACCTTCTTTTTTTGCTATTTCAACCAATCTTTTAGCTATTATTGGTCTTGCGAATGAAGTACCTAAAAGGTATTTTCCTTCATAAATAGCTCCAGCTTTTAGGGTGGGGTAGACATAATCGGTGATAAATTCCTCTTTTAAATCCTCAATATATAGTTTTGAGGCACCAGTGTTAATGGCTTTGTCTTGTAATGAATCAAGCTCATCACCTTGACCAACGTCAGCGGCAACTGCAATTACATCATAGTCATAATTTTCTTTTAGCCAAGGTATAATTATGGATGTATCCAGTCCACCTGAATATGCCAGAACAACTTTTTCCTTTTCTACCATACAAAATCACTCCGTTCTATGTTAGAATAATACAGTACTTATTAATAACTGTTTTTATAATTATACACACT
>DASRMZ010000295.1:0-3782 GCA_035647675.1 Thermoclostridium sp.
ATATAAGGGTTATAAAACCATAGATGTTTCCAACGATAAACTTGCAGATTTTTACGGCGATTTAAATATCAACTGGTTTGATTGTTTGACAAATGAATACACTATACTAAAAAATAATAATACTGTTGATATATATAAATGGGTTGGCAACAAATACGTGCCAATTAATTCTCGTGGATTCAAATCGAGGATGTTTGGTAATATTAGACCGTTCGATGATATACAGCGATGCGCCTTTGATAGCATCGCAAGCAACGAAATAACTGTATTACATGGCAAAGCAGGAAGTGGTAAAACCACGATACCACTCGCATACATCATGCAACATCTTGAAACCCAAAAAGTAAAGAAATGTCATATCGTCTTCCATTATGAGCCACTAAAAGGTGCGAAAACTCTTGGTTTTGAAAAGGGATCGCATGTGGAAAAAATTTTAAACACAGGAGCGTTAGGTAATATCTTGAGTACGAAGTTTGGTGACATTCAGATTATAGAATCGATGATTAGTTCTGGCACATTAAACATTATTCCCACCGCAAATATTCGTGGTGTTGAATTTGGTGCTGAAGATATTATTTTCGTGACCGAAGCTCAATCGCTCGATGTTTATACACTAAAAACAATCGTTCAAAGATGTAAGTCTGGATGCAAACAAATTTACGAGGGCGATATTTTAGAACAAGCGGATATTGTAAGGGGTATATATGGCATCGACAGATTAACTGATGTTTTCAAGGGTTATGAAAAATTCGGATGTATTGAATTGAAGAATAATTATAGAAGTCCAATCTGTGAATTGGCAGATAAAATGTAAACAAAAGGGGTGATAACAATTCGTAGTATAAATATAAATACCAGATATCCTACAGAAACTAAGTTTTGGCAAGGCTGGCTAAACGCTTTCGAAAGTGAAAAACTAAAGGTTGATGGCGGGTATGGAGAACTAACCAAGCAAGCAACTAAAAGATATCAAGCTAAAAACGGACTTGAGCCTGATGGTATGGCGGGTCAAATTACTCTTAATCGTGCGGGATTTTTAACTACAAAAAATTCTAAAATAGTTGTGTTAGAAATTCCATTTAATAGAATAGAAAAGGCTAATGTTTTGCTAAAAGATGGGCAAGCATATAACTGTAAACGATTCGCAGATGAGGGGGGCTATAACATTGCATGGAACGCCGCCTTTTTTAATATGTCAAATCGTAAGATTGTGCAATTTGTATCCATAGCGGGACAAGTAAAACAGTATGGTATGGCTAACACTGGCATCGCCTATCCAAATAATTGGGCAAATGTAAATAAGGCTATGCCTAAAACACGAAACCAAGCCATTGGACAGCCATTTGATATGCAAGTTGGTGCACCTGTATTGATTCAAAACGGTATAAGCAATATAGATAAGACAGGGATCGCAAATTCAATTATGACACAAATTACAGAGCGTAATTGTACCGGAGTTAAAAGCGATTCTCTGCTACTCTTCTTTACGATTTCAGGGTGTACGCTTTATGAAATGCGAGATGAAGGACTTTATCAAAAGGTTGTGTACCTACAAGGAAACGATGGCGGTGGCTCCAAAGGGTTATATATGGGCGGTGGCTACATATTCAGTGGACGTGCTATCCCGTGTGCGGTTGGGCTAAGAATTAAACCAAGTGTAACAACCCCTGCCCCACCCAATCCGCAACCTCCTGCTCCGCCTATCCAGCCCTCTAAAAAACCCAAAGTTTGTTTGGATGCCGGTCATGGCATAGAAGAGAACGGCAAACAATCTCCCGACGGTACATATTATGAGCATGAATTTAATCTTGATATGGCCAAGAGAATGCAAGCAATATTGACACATCATGGTGTTGAAGTAACTCTAACACGTAAAAATGAACATCAATTAGACAAGACTGGTGATCCCGATTTGTCTGCGAGGGTTAAAATTGCAAACAGTATCAAAGACTTAAATCTTTTCGTTAGCATTCATAGTAATGCTTTCGGTAACGGAAAAGAATGGACAAGTCCTAATGGCTATGTAATCTTTACTTCTGCCAAGGGAGATAACGCAGAGCGTAATAAAGCTGCTAAAGCAATTCTTACGAGAGTAAAAGAGGCCGGCATTACACTGCGTCCCTATCCTCATGTCCATGAAATGTTTTATGTGCTGAGGAACCCTGTTGCTCCTGCTGTTTTAATTGAACATGGATTTCATACCAACAAAGAAGAAGTTGCGATGTTAAAGACGGATGCTTATAGGAATAAACTTGCGGAAGCTAATTGTAAAGGGATTTTAGATTACCTAGGGATAGAGTGGAAAATGGAAACAAGACCAGAGACAGAACATTGGGCAAAGCCATATTTAGATAGTTTAGTTAAAAAAGGAATAGTAGTTAGCTCAGAACAACATCAAGATTTAGATGCCCCTATAACTAAAGGGCAAATATTTGTTATGTTGGATAAAATGTCAAATTAATTTATAAAAGGAGATTAAAATGGATACTATTACAAACTTTTTTGGCAGTTTTGTATTAGGACAAGATTACATTAATGGATTAGTTCTTATTGGATTAATCTGTGTAAATATTTTCTTAGGTTCTATGGATGCTTGGATTAATAATACGTGGGATAAATCAAAATTAATCAATGGAATTAAAAAAGGATTCAGTATTTCGGTTGCAACTTTGGCTACATATTTATTGGGTGGTTTCATTCCAGACGTACTTGTTATGACTGTAAATGAAGTTGAAGTTACTCTTGTAACTGCTATTTCTGTTGCTATTACGGCAGGATTAATTTGGTATGGTAAGGAAGTAGTTATTAAGATTAAGAATGCAATTGGCGGTAAAACGGTATAGTTTTAGGGTAGGCTCTCTCCTACCCTTTTTTGTTATTGCAATAAATTGAAAGGGAACTCAAATGGCTGATAAATGTGAAAAACATGGAGAATTTGAGATACGTCTTGGCAACGTAGAAAAAGAAATAGACGAAATAGATACGCAGGTTGATGCTATTGATACTCGTGTTGACACGCTAGAAAGGTCAACGGCACTTGACAATCAAAGATTTACTTTAGTGTTGGAGAATTTGAGCAAATTACCACAAGCTATGGACGATATAAAGGAAGCCCTTGTTTTAATGAAGGGTGAGATTAAATTCGCTGGCGAACAAACAACACGACTGGAACAGAAGGTTGACAAACTGGATAAGAAGGTTTGTTCCATAGATGATGAGGGTAAGTTGAATATGCGTGAGTGGATTAAGCAGAATTTTATCCTATTGGCGATAGCTGTTAGTGGGATTATCGCATGGGCAAGTACATTGGTATGATTTAACGTTTCTTAGCAAGAATCTCCCATCTTCTATAAGTGGGAGATGAATTGCTAATATGTTTGACAGTGGAGTACCAATTGAGGTAATTAAAATATATAGAAAACCAAGGAAAGTGAGGTGTATTTATGTTAAAAGCATACAAGTTTAGGTTATATCCAAATAAAGAACAGCAAGAGTATTTTGCTAAATGCTTTGGTTGTACTAGATTCATTTACAATCAAATGTTAGCAGATAAAATTGAATACTATAAGAAAACTGGCGAAATGCTTAACAATACACCTGCACAGTACAAGAAAGAATATCCTTGGCTTAAAGAAGTGGACAGTTTAGCATTAGCAAATGCACAAATGAATCTAAATAAAGCATACAGGAACTTCTTTAGAGATAAGTCTGTAGGTTTCCCTAAGTTCAAGAGTAAGAAAAGAAATAGACATTCTTATACTACCAATAATCAAAAGGGAACT
>DASRMZ010000296.1:0-5516 GCA_035647675.1 Thermoclostridium sp.
ATTTCATACAATGGCTTTTGCGACTTAGCCTTAATATTCAATTAAACTTTTGGGATATTTTGTTAGTTAATATAAAAGATTTTGTGGTGTACTATAATGAAATGCCCCAAAAACATTTTGTAGCCCCAATTTTCTAAGTAACACAAGATACACAAATATAGGGGATTTATTTCAAATTAAAGTTATATAACATGGCATATATATTACCCCATGGAATGAAAAAGCACAGTGTTTCATTTCAAATTAAAGTTATATGACATGTGATTAAAAGGTGCAAAAAAGTATATGCATTTTGTTAATTGTGTCCGATATATTTAAAGAGATATTATATATTTTAGCTCCAAATTACATAGGAAAAATGCTTACATTATAAGTACTTATACCATCTGAAAAATGTACAAAGGAAAATGAGGTTATTTGATGAAGAAAATAGTTTGCTTTTTAAGTGTAGCTTTATTTATGCTGGTCTTTAGTCTAAACGTCAATACTTTTGCGGCAGATTACCGAGATACTGTTAGGATAGGCTTAAACTACGGAAGTGATCCCGTAGTCAGTGTTCGAGTAAGTGCGGTTAAGGGAATTGATGTCGGGTTTTATAATAATAATAGCTTTTCATTACTTTTAGAACAAAATAACGATATCCCTCTTATAATTAGAAAAGACGGGCATTTTATTAGAACTGAGACAGGTGTTTTAGAATATTCACCCACCGAAGGGATACCATATGCAGGGACAGTAATTGGCCCATGGCATTTAAGGGTAGGAGGAATGATTCAGGACTATGCCTCAGCTTTGAGTATTGCTGAACTTCTTGAAGGCACTGGAATCAATGCTTATGTTGCATATGAAAATGGATGGCAGGTTTGGATGGGATTCTATTCAGATAGAAAATCTGCTGAGAACGATATTTCCAATGTAAAAAAAACCACAGGATACGATGACATTACAGTTGTTGAGGAGTCAAGTAAAAGGGTAGTTATTTATGATGATAACTTCAATGTTCGTATGGTTTATGGTGGAGTGGATGGACATTTGCAGGTTCACCCAAAGCAGGGGAACGAGCCGTATTTATTATCAGTTAACGGAAAAAGGTATAGAAATTATATAGAAATAAGAAGATATACAGATAGCGATATGACACTTATTAATATTGTAAATATAGAACAATATCTATATGGCGTTGTACCTGCAGAAATAGAGGCGGATGCTCCTCTTGAAGCAGTTAAAGCCCAGGCAGTTGCTGCAAGAACGTATACATACAGAAATTTAGATAGATTTAGTAAGTGGGGTTTTGATCTTACAGATACTGTCACTTCACAGGTTTATAATGGATATGATAGTGAACGTGCTTCGGCAAATAGAGCCGTCGATGAAACGAAGGGCAAAAAAATGATATACAATGGTGCCCTTGCACATGTTTACTATTATGCTTCAAGTGGAGGCATGACAGCTAATGTTAAAGAAGTATGGGGTTCGGAAATTCCATATTTATTAAGTGTAGAGGATCCCTATGAATCAGAAACGTCTTCGCATTATATATGGCAAAAGGAATTATCAGCCGAAGATATTAAGAAAACACTATTTATAAGCGGTGTTGAAATTGGCGATATTCTTTCAGTTAGCGCGGAAGATTATTCATCCTCGGGGCGTGTTATGGAGCTTAGAATCACCGGCACAAAAGATTCAATAACATACTACACTGAAAGTACGAGAATGATTTTTAATTTAAATAGTCAGAAGTATACTATTCAATCAGCAGGAAATGTCGTTGTTAGAGATGCAAATGGTACATTGAAAACACTTTCACTAGATGGAAGAGTTGTAGTATCTAAATCGGGGTCATCAAAGCTATCAGCAACTAGCAATATTGTTGCTGCTGTTGGTGGTGGAAACAATGTTCATAAAATTAATATGTCGTCAAATACATATGTCTTTAGTGGTAGGGGCTGGGGGCATGGTGTTGGTATGAGCCAAGAAGGTGCAAAAGGATTTGCAAGACAGGGCTATAATTATGAGCAAATACTAAAACACTATTATCAAGGCATAGCAGTTGAATAAAGCATTTCGTGATGTTACGTATTTTCCGTTAGTGCACAGCTATATCTTAAAATACAAGGGGTTTGAACTATACGTTTAGGTTACATCGCAAATGCTTTAATAAAATCCTTTATTGACATCTATTTGAACCTGCGGGTATACTGTTATGGAAAAGAAAAAGGAGGAAGATTCATGCTCTGGGCTATTATTGTTGCCGTACTGTTTGTACTTGATCAAATAACAAAAACATATGTAAAAACCAATCTCCCTTTGGGGCAAAGTAATGAAGTAATAAAAGACTTTTTTTATTTCACGCATGTTGAAAATACTGGTGCTGCATTTGGTATTTTAAAGAATGGTAGATACTTTTTTATTGTTCTTACTATTATAATCTCTCTAGTTTTAGTTTACATTATAGTTAAAAACAAATCTGCTTTTTTAAGGTTGTCCATTTCAATTGTTTTAGGTGGAGCACTGGGCAACTTTATGGATCGCCTATTATATGGTAAGGTGACGGATTTTTTTGATTTTTATATATTTGGTTACGACTATCCGGTTTTTAATGTTGCGGATGCTTGTATAAATATTGGTACAATTCTACTTTTCATATATATCATTTTCATTTATAAAGAGCCTGGTGATGAAAAAACGGAAAACTCCGTGAAGTCTTTGAGTAGTGAAACGGGTGATAATCTTCATTAACAGTAATAGAAACATAGAGCTTAAAGTGGGTGAGGAAGAGAAGGAACAACGCATTGATGTTTTTTTGACCTCAAAAATACCCGATATATCCAGAAGCTATATCCAAAAGCTGATTGATGATAGCTGCGTACTTGTTAATGGACAAAGAACCAAAAGCAAGACCAAGACCTATGCAGGAATGAAGATATCAGTTAATTTACCAGAGCCTGAGACTCTTAGTTTAGAGCCTGAAAACATTCCGCTGGATATTATATATGAAGACTCAGACATTTTAATAATCAACAAGCCCAAGGATATGGTGGTTCACCCAGCACCGGGCAACAAGGATAAAACTCTTGTAAATGCACTTTTGTACCATTGTAGGGATTCTCTTTCTGATATTAACGGTGTAATAAGACCGGGTATTGTTCATCGCATTGATAAAGATACTACAGGTCTTATTGCTGTGGCAAAGAATAACAATGCACATCAATCCCTCGCTTTGCAATTGAAGGATCATAGCATGGGTAGGATTTATGAAGCAATTGTTGAAGGTGTTATCAGCGAAAAGACAGGAGTAATTGATGCTCCGATAGGTCGACATCCTGCGGACAGAAAAAAGATGGCAGTCACTCCTGGAAAGGGTAGAGATGCAATAACTCACTTTGAAATATTAGAACGCCTTCAAGGTGCTACCCATGTCCGACTAAAGCTTGAAACAGGCAGGACACATCAAATAAGAGTGCATATGTCATATATTCATCATGCTGTTTATGGTGACCCCATGTATGCAGGTAGCAGTAAAAATAAAACAAGCGATGGGCAGATGCTGCATGCGAGATTTTTATCTTTGAAGCATCCTTCCACCGGTGAGATTGTACAATTTGAAGCAAAGCTTCCTGAAGCATTTATAAACCTTATTAATACTTTAAGAAGGTAACACTGGGGAATGGTTTTTATGCGTTTTTAATATTTTTAACACCGATCTTTAAATCCATCGATAGTGGTATATTTAGAAATTTCAGCATTTAGGTTTGAAGTACAGAAAAATCGTCTCCTTGTGATGTTTATCGTTCTTCCCTTAAGTAGGGGTTTCCCAAGTCTTTTGGTGCCATATGCCTGGAACTTTTTCTAATAGAGCCCACAATAATTACTAATAGAGTTGCAATATATGGAAGCATTCTTAAAAACTGTTGATTTATCGCTATAGGCAAATTTAACGTTTGTATTCTAAAACCTAATATGTCCAAGCCACCAAAAAGTGCAGCACCCCAAAAAGCTCTGTATGGGTTCCATGAAGTGAAAATAACAAGTGCAATGGCTATCCAACCACGACCAGATGTTATATTGTCCTGCCATGAAGGAACGTATACAAGTGAAAGATAGGCACCACCCAAACCGCAAAGCGCACCGCCTAAAAGTATATGGGTATATTTATATAGCGTTACATTTATTCCAGAAGCATCAGCTGCAGCTGCGTTTTCACCAACAGCTCTAAGGTTAAGGCCAAACCGTGTACGATAAAGGTATATTCCTGAAAGAACAACTACAAAATAACTTAAGTATACAAAGATATCCTGTTCAACAAAGATTGAAAGTATAGGTCCTAAAACTGGTATTTTTGAAAGGAAGGGTGCCGAAAGAGGACGAAAATACCCTCTAAAGGTTTCAGATAAGACCATACCCATTAAGCGTTTACCCCAAAACCGTGACAACCCTGTTCCAAATATTGTAAGTGCAAGACCTGTAACAGCTTGATTAGCTCTTAATGTTACGGTCAAAAAAGCATATATTAATGCACCCAATGCGCCAAATATCATTGCAAAAAGAAGAGCTAATAGTGGACTTTCGGTAATTATGGCCATCTGAAAGCCTGCCACCGCACCAAGTAGCATCATTCCTTCAATTCCAAGGTTTAGGTTTCCTGCTTTCTCATTATACATTGTGCCTAATACGGCAAAAATCAATGGTGTTCCCGATATTAGAGCATTCTTTAAAAAAGGTATCATAACTATTTAACCTCCGAAGAAACTGAATTTTTTTTCGTAAAGCGAACATTGTACTGAACAAAAAATTCACTGCCGAGTGCGCAAAGCAATAGCATACCTTGCAATACATCTGCTGCTGATTGAGGTATTTGAAGGGCAGATTGTATGTATGAACCACCCTGAAGCAAAATACCGAATAGGAAAGAAACAAACAAGACTTTTGTTGCATTTAAGCCAGATAAATATGCGGTTATAATTGCAGTAAAGCCATAACCGCTTGATACATTCATTGTTAGGGTTTTATTTACCCCCGCTGCTTGAATTACCCCTGTAATACCACAAAGGCCTCCACTTAGCAGCATGGTGGTAATTATTATTTTAGAAATATCCATTCCAGCATAACGGGCAGTACTTAAGCTTTCGCCCACCACTGTAATTTCAAAGCCTCTTTTTGTTCTTTTTAAAAACCAAGCAATTATGACTACTAGAACCAAAGCGATAACCAGTCCAATGTGAATTCCAAATACCTTCGGTAGTAGTGCATATTTGGGAAAATTCGCAATTTTTGCGAATCCTTTTAGCTCTGGATCCCTCCATGGACCATACTGAAGGTATGTGATCCATTGAATTGCAATATAGTTAAGCATAAGTGTCATAATGGTTTCGTTAGCCTCAAACCTAGCCTTAAATAATGCAGGTATTACAGCCCATAGACCTCCAGCTAAAAAACCCACCAGAAACATTGCAGGGATAACGAGGAATTGTGGGAGCCAATCAACAAATAATGCAACATACGTTGCACCAAAAGCG
>DASRMZ010000297.1:0-8415 GCA_035647675.1 Thermoclostridium sp.
CTCGGATGCACCTTGATATCGCTATTACTAAGCTTTTGCATAATAGCATCTCTTGATGTTTTCAGCGTGTTTATGCGTATGAAAACATCCGGGCGCTCTAGAAGCGATGACAAAAGGCTTTCGGTAAATCCTTCCCCAAAGTCTTTAATCCAATCCTTAATTAAATATTCAGGGAATGAATACTTAATTGACAATCTCCTTAAATTGTCAGCTCCATTTATATCCTCGAAAGAGATTTTATCCTTATTCCTTACAATATTACGTAGTATTGCATTTACAAAGCCAGTAGATTGTTTTGCGTATTTTTTAGCAAGCTCAACTGAAGTATTGCAAGCAGCCGACGGTGGCACCTTATCCAAGAACATGATTTGGTACGTACCCATCCTTAAAATCTCCAATACCCAATTGGATAGCTTTTTTAGCTTAACCTTTGAAAACTGAGATATAATCCAGTCTATAGTTAATCTCCAGGTAGTAGTTCCATATACAATTTCGGTTACAAAGGCCTTATCTCTTGAATCAAGCTCTTTGCTTGATAAGACCTTTTTTAGTGCAAGGTTTGAATATGCTTGATTTATATTTATTTCATATAAAGCTTTTAAGGCCTGCTCTCTAACTTTATCCATCCATCCCTCTCATTTCATTGAATATACTACACAAGGATTTTGTTATGCATCCTCGCAAGATACTTTATATTAGATTGAAAACACAAGCAAATAGTTCCCTTTTCAAGAAATCTAATTGATTTCTATGTAAATGTACCTCATTTTAAAACCTCACGAAAGACCCTTGCGAAATTGCCTCCAGCAATCATTTTTATGGTTTCTTCTGTATAATTTAGTTTAGCCAACTCATTAAACACCAAGTACAAATGCTCAACACCATTGATCGAATCGGGTAATGAGCTTATGCCATCAAAGTCTGCCCCAATGCCAACTGTCTGTTCATCCGCTACCTCGCATATATGTTCAATATGGCGTACCAGGTCTGAAATACAAGCACCTTCGCTATTGCTGATGAACTCGGTATAAAAGTTTATACCCACTACACCACCAGTTTCCTTTATGGCTCTTATTTGCCAATCGTAAAGATTGCGTGGGTGTTCGCATACAGTCCTTGCATTGGAATGTGATGCAATAATAGGACTTGTACAAGCATTGATACAGTCCTCAAATGTTTTTTCATCACTATGTGATATATCTACAATCATTCCTTTTTGCTGCATTATTTTTATTGTTTCTAGCCCAAATTGAGTAAGACCTCCATTGTGTTGTGTTTGAGCACCATCTCCTAGTTCATTTGCATAGTTCCATGTAAGTGTAATTAAACGCACTCCAGCATCATAAAAAGCATTTAGGTTTTCAATCTTCCCTTCTAGAGACTCGCCGCCTTCGATAGATAATAGACAACAGACTTTTTTTGCTTTTAAGCCCTCTTCAATATCATTATAAGTATTACAAAGCTTAAGGGTTGAGTTTTGGGCTTCAATTCTTTTAACTTGTTTAATATACATAAGGGCATCTCTAAATGTTGGTCTTTTTTCATCAGGGTCCTGAAAAACTGCCATAACCTGAACAAAGCCTTCGTATTGCAATGCTCTGCTAACATCCCAATGATATGAATTACTAATAAGGCTTTTGTTATTATTCACTATTTTTGTTAATGAATCACAATGTGCATCCACAACAATCATATCACACCTCAAAATTCGCAATTATTTATTCATTACAATATATTCTGTTTAATGCTGTATAAATACATCACTGAAAAAGAATCGTCAAAATGCATTCGCAAGATAATTCATATTTGTTAGTCTACCATCTTTTGTCATTATTATTTCTATTATATCAAAATGCACTTCAATATCCGATTTACCATATTCCTTTAGAAAGCATGCAGCAACATTTCTAATGGTTCTTTGCTTTTTATATGATACAGCCTCTGCAGGCGTCCCAAAAGAATATCCTGTTCTAGACTTAACTTCTACAAAAAAAATTTGCTCGTTCTTAGTAGCAATCAAGTCAATCTCTCCCAAACGTCCTACACGATAATTCTGTGCAAGAATGTGGAAATCCCTTTTTTTCAAATAGTCTGATGCATATGACTCCCCCATTTTTCCTAACTCATAGTTATTCATTTAAATTCCTTTCAAAAATTAGTCCTACTCATTAGGTTTAAACTTCTTTGCAGCTTTCTCATCAACACGACTTACAAATGACAATATTTCCGCTACTACCTCATATAATTCAATGGGAATTTCAGTACCAATACCTAGCTTTACAAGTTCTTCAACAAGGCTGGAATCCTCTACAACAGGTATTTCCTCTTGCTTAGCCTTTTCCAAAATCTTTTCAGCAAGGACGCCTTTACCTGAAGCTATTATTTTTGGAGCCTTATCCTCATTAGGACTATAAGATAAAGCAGTTGCTTTTTTAATTTCTTTCTCCATAATCATTAAACCTTAATATCTATTTTCATCTTTTCTTCCACAGATAGCAAATTAGCCTTTTGTTCAGCATTAAAGATGTTAAGCTTCTCCCCTCGTGGTAGGACGGATAACTCAGACAGCTTAAACCCTTTATTATTAAGAGCCTCATGCAGCACCTTGTATTCATTCATAAAAAGCGGCTTATATTCTTCATTATCAGCCGTCAATTTAACAGTGACATTTTTACTCCTTACATTTACAAATATATCTAACAAGCCAATGTTTTCAGTCGACAGGGATAAAAAGATTGAGAAATCCTTAGGATTTACTCTACTTGCCCTATCCTTTCTTTTCATAACATATAACTCACCATTGGTTTTTTGACCTTTAATAGTCAATGGCAGCTGAATGAACATTTCAAAGTTTGAAATATCATTGAAAAATTGGATTGCGTTCTGTAGCTCTTTAACTGTTGTTTGAATGTTTTGAGTATCCTGTTCTGCTAAACCAGATGGATTTGAAATATATTCATTAATTGATTCGAGTTGCTTTTGCAATTCATTAATCCATTGCTCTACCTTAGGAATACCCGTTCCATCCCTTTTAATTAATGCCTCTTCCATTATTGATTTAAACTTATCCACCAGCAAAGAAACCTTTCCATCCTCTGTAGTGAATTCACTTTGCAGCTCATCAATGGCTTGCTCCAATTTTGTCAAATCTGCTTTGCTTGTTCTGCTAAATACACTCTCTAATATGGATTTAAACTCATCGGCTGGCAACAAAACCCTTCCATCCTCTACCCCGAATTCATTTTGCAATTCATGAATCCATTGTTCTACCATAGCTAGATCCGCTTGGCTTGATCTAATAAATGCATTTTCAGTTAATGAATCAAACTGTTCAGCTGCTAAAGAAAGATTAGCATCATCTGATTGTTGCAAAATATCTATTAAGTCAACCAGCTTATCAAAAAGATGAAATGTTCCATCGTCTATGTTTTTTAACATGCTCTGGTATTGTTCATTTTCTTCAAATCCATTAAGTACAAGAAACACTGCATGCTTTGGTTGCTCAATATTCGAATTATTCATTACATTTAGAGCATTCTCTATTAGTTCTTGCGATGGCTTCTCTCCCATTTCAATAATGGCTTTTAGCACTTCTAACGCTTGCTCAGTTACTGGCAGATCCATAGCCCTTAATATACTCTCGGGATTGCCTGGGGTTTGTGCAGCCACCCTGTCATTTGGAATATGCTCTTGCACCTGGGTTATTACAGAGCCATTTTGTTGCATTTCTATGACCTTTAACCTTAAAATATCCCCTGCATTATATGTATCATCCGCCTTAACCTGCGCGTATATTTCACTACCATCTGAAAGCTGCATTAATAAAAACCCGTTTTTGGCAGATAAGATTCTACCGGTAAAAATCTCTCCAAGGGATAATGTGTTTTGATTTTCTAACGACTGATACTGAGGTATCCTTTGTGAAGCAACATCAAAGATTTTCAATTCTATTCAACCACCAATCTTTGTAGTTCACCCTAATAATTCGCCCATTTTTGAGTAAAGCTTTTCCTATGAATTGGACATAAACCATATTTCTTTATTGCCTCAATATGTTCCTTTGTTCCGTACCCTTTATGCTTGGCAAAGCCGTATTCAGGATATAAGCTATGGGATTTTTCCATCAGCCTATCCCTTGTAACCTTGGCAATTATAGACGCTGCTGCAACTGAAACACTAAGAGTATCGGCTTTGTCAACTGTAAACTGGTCAACTTCAAGCGGTAACTCTACTGCATCAACAATTAGGTAATCGGGCTTATGTGTGAGCTGGTTCACTGCATTAACCATTGCAATTTTCGTTGCATTAAGAATATTGATTTCATCAATTTCATCTGGCATAACCATTCCCACACCATAATCTATAGCTTCATTTTTTATTATATCAAATAACTTGTCCCTAACAGAAGCACTAATTTTTTTAGAATCATTTAATTTTTCTATAATACAATTTTCCGGAAGAACTACACAGCTTGCAACAACAGGGCCTGCAAGGGGACCTCTGCCTGCCTCATCTATACCACCAATATGTACAAACCCCTTACTTCTTGCAATTGCCTCAAACTCGGACATATGATGTAACCTTTTTTTCTCCTCATTCAACCTAACAAGTCTTTTTGAGAAGGTATCTGCAAGCTTGGCCACTGAAATGCCATGGTAGGGTATAATATCACAAAGCCATAAAACAGCTTGTTCAAGTGGCATGTCTTCCACTTTTTGTTTTATATCATTTAATGTCATCTTCTTGCTCATTTTAGTCACCATCTTTTTTTGTAGGAGTTTCCAGCGTAATTTTGCCTATTTTTGCAGCCCTAAATTCGTCAAGGATAATATTACTAATCCTATAATAGTCCACTTCACCACCTGAAACAAGACATCCTCTTTTTATGCCTGCGTCCTTAAGAAGATCAGGTCCAGACTTATCTTGGATATCTTGGAGTTTGTACCTGTTTTTTAACTGCTCAGGATAGAGCTCAGCTAACATCTCTAAAAGATTAGCTGCAAGGGTGGTGGTATCCATTATTTCATCACGTATTGCACCAGTGAATGCCAAATTCATCCCAATTTGAGGCTCTTCAAACTTAGGCCACAAAATGCCCGGTGTATCCAGAAGCTGAATCTCAGGGTTTATTCTTACCCACTGCTTCTGTCTTGTAACACCTGGTCTATCACCAGTTGTAGCAGTAGCTCTTCCTGATATCTTATTTATGAGTGCTGATTTCCCCACATTTGGGATACCAACTATCATAGTTTTAATAGGACGCAGACGCCTTCCTCTACTCTTCGCAGCTTCTAGCTTGGACTGCATTATTTTTTTAAGACGGGAGGTAAGCTTTTGTATTCCTGCACCCGTTATAGCATTTATACATATAGCATCAATACCCTCTTGCCTGAACCATTCAATCCATTCATTATTTTTTTTCTGATCGGCAAGATCGCTTTTATTCAAAACAATTACTCTGGGTTTGTTTTTGGTTAATTCGTTAATCTCCGGGTTCTGGCTACTGCTTGGTATTCTAGCATCCAGTAGCTCAATTACTACATCAACCATTTTCATATCTTCAGATAGTATTCGCCTTGTCTTTGCCATATGACCGGGAAACCATTGTATATTCATAAGTGCCCACCTTATCATTTTATTTATTAATTCAACCCACTGGCTTTTAGCAAAAAACTAATATACCCTTTAATGCTCTTAGGCAGGGGGCTTAGGAGTATCTCTGTAAAATATAAATCCTTTAGAATATTATAACTCTAATCATTTGATATTAAAAGAATCAGCGCCAAATAGGAAGGTATGTAGTGAAACATTTGATACTGTTCACACACTTTGTATTTTGAGATATAGCTGTGCACTAACGGAAACGACGCTTCATTTGCACATCTATATCTTTCTGGTTACATGTGAACTGTAACAAACATTTAAAGTGTTCTTAATAGGGTTTATAAAAGATTTTCGCGATGAAACCTAACAAAAACTCCATATGAAGAAAGAGGACAAATTGTCCTCTTTTTCTAAGCTCGTCTTTTTTTAGCTTTAATGTTTTCTTTTACTCTTGCAGCTTTACCTACTCTATCGCGTAGGTAATAAAGCTTAGCTCTCCTGATCTTTCCTCGTCTAACAATTTCAATATTATCAATTTTTGGAGAGTGGATTGGGAATACTCTTTCCACGCCTATACCAGATGATAACCTTCTAACAACTATTGCACGCCGTATTCCTGTACCATGAATTCCGATAATAAAGCCTTCAAATACTTGAAGTCTTTCACGAGTACCTTCCCTAACCTTAATGGCTACCTTTACAAGGTCTCCAACCTTTAAATCAGGAAGATCTTGTTTCATATTTTCCTTGTCTAGAGCTCGAATTATATCCATTTCTTTCTCCTCCATATCATAGACGTTCGTACCGAGGATTAAAACTTCCATCCGACAGAGGACCGTCCGTATTCACAATTTAGTATTATAACACATATCTTTACAAGTGTACAATATTTTTTTACGTTTGCAAAATGTGCCGATTGCAAGGGTTACAGTTCACTCCATTTGTGTTTTGAGATATCGCTGTGTACTAACGGAAACGACGCTTCATTCCGCTATTGATTTCCTTATATTGCACAGTTATATCTCTTCGGTTAACTGTGAACTGTAACGATTAATTGTTATAGTTCACTGCATTGTGTTTTGAGATATAGTGTGCACTAACGGATGCTGCGCTTTTTTAATGTACTCGTACCTCCGCTTTTGGAGACACTATTTGAATCCACGTCTGGCCTGGATTTAAAACCAGTTCCTTTTTATCAGCATCAAGGTATTTAACTTGAGAGGAACGGAAGGTTTTTATCCAGGTAATGTCTTGTTTTATTCCATTACTGATATAATATCCATTGCCCCCGCCTGTTGTATGTAATTGCTGTCTACCATATTTGTCACCTTCAATTAGATTATTATCAACAAAAAGGATAATAATGTTTTTGGTACGAATGGTATCATTTGTATTTCTATCAATATGAAACTCTCCTAAGCGAGTTCTCTTATAGTTTCTTTCAACTTCATCATAATAATATCCGCAAGTACTGTATACACTATACTTAATAAAGACCTCTTCTGCATTGTCACCCTTTATATTAACCAAATCTTCACTGTTATATGTTAATGGTAATTTTTTTTCAGTCTCAAGTGAGTATTCTGCCTTTTTAATATATTTATCTAATCTTTCACGATTAGTATATGAATCATGATAATTAGATTTATCGGTGGTTAAATCCCAAAACACGCCATAAACATCTTCCATAACTCCATCAATATTATCTATTCCAAACAAATCCAAGTCGCGGTAAGCGTAATCACTCCAACCAATATGAGTGTAAATAGAGTCATATTCCATAGCATAATCAAGAAAATAATGTCTTGAGCTTCTTACAGGACCAATGTAGTCAGGTAGGTTGTCCCAAAACAAAGCCATGTAACGGGTAGCTCCATATTCAGTAATCGCTTCATAAACCACCTGTGCTTGGGCAAGACCACCTTGAGGTAAAACTTCACTTCCTTCATTATCAATCATCACCGCTATTGGTCTTCTTCCTTCTTCAGGAAAATCAAAATTTGATGCTTTTTGCACTGGTGTTGGAGAGGGTGTAATGTCTACATCGTCATTTTCAGTATCTCCATCGTTTTCAACTTCTGTGCCATCAATGATTGGTGACGGCTCTGGTGTAATGTCGCCGATGGAAACTGTAGTATCATCCGGAGCTTTATTGCGCTTTACAGATTGCATAATAAGGAAGGTTGTGCCTGTACTTACGATAAATAAAAAAGCAACAAGTATAATCACACCTCTTTTATTTAACTTGAATTTAATTCGTATTTTTTTTCTTTTTCTTTTCATCATGAACCCCCGTAATAAGATAAACCATATAGCATTTTCTCTGGTAACTCAAATTATGTAACATCGCAACATACTCTAGTATCCATTATAACTTATGAAATTTGAAGGTCAACATTAATAAAGGCTTTTGTGATGTTACTCTTCAAAGGTAACCAGCGAGATATTAATGGCATGAACTTTAACAAAAGATTAACCACAGTAAAAAAGCGCTCCTTTAGAATAATCTAAAGAACCGCCTTAAGTGCTCTTTTCAGTGTCATAAACCTGTAGCAGCTTTATCTAAGTCATATGATCCTTTTCGAAGGAAAAAATAAATTATACCTTACTCTTCGTCTTCGTCTTCGTCTTCATCAGAGGAATCATAAACTAAATCTTGAAATGCTTCAAAAGCTCTTTCTAGTATGTCTACATCTTCTTCTGCGACAAGGTAATATTCATCTTCCTCATCATCATATTCCATCTTCATTATGATAATATCGCCTTCATCATCATCTTCTTCATCATCATCTAAAGCTTGCATTATAGCAT
>DASRMZ010000298.1:0-2536 GCA_035647675.1 Thermoclostridium sp.
TTACTACATAAGTGAAGCAATAACTTATATAATAAGTACCAGAGATGATATAAGCGAAACAGAACTGCAAACCATAGCAGACCAAGTATCCAAGGAAGGCGGTGAGCTAATCATGACCTTAGCGGAGAGATTGATGGAAAAGGGTATGGAAAAAGGTATGGAAAAAGGTATGGAAAAAGGTGAGCTTAGAAAAGCACGGGAAATGGCGAAAAAGCTTTTAAAAATGGGGGTATCCCCTGAACAAATAGCCGAGGCCTCTGAACTGCCTTTACAAGAAATATTAAAGCTGAAAAATGAAATAGAGAATTAAAAATTAATGGGAAAAGCGGGGTCAGGCTTGAATATTTTACTTACGACTGAGAATGTCAAGAGGACTGGGTTAGTGTAATTATCATTAAATAGTTTTACTGAAAGAAGGATGACTACAACTTATGAACATATTAGTAACCGGCGGACTAGGATTTATCGGTAGCCATACGGTTGTTGAGTTAATTGAAAATAATCATGATGTAATCATAGCTGATAATCTTATAAATTCGAAAATTGAAGTCTTAGACAAGCTTTTTCAGATAACAGGTATTAAACCTATTTTTTATCAGATTGATGTTACGGATGAGGCCAAAGTCGAGTCCATTTTTAGCGATCATAAAATCGATGGGGTTATTCATTTCGCAGGGCTTAAGGCAGTAGGCGAGTCCGTAGAAAAACCGTTGGAGTATTATTATAACAATATCGTTTCAACAATGGTACTAGCCAAGATGTGTATTAAGTACGGAGTGGATAAGCTTGTTTTTAGTTCATCAGCTACAGTTTATGGTGATCAACCATCACCACTTAGGGAAGATATGGAGCTCATGCCGACGACTAATCCTTACGGTGAAACAAAGGCTATGAGTGAGAGAGTCTTAATTGATACGGTAAGTGCTAATAGTGATTTTGCCGTAAGTTTATTAAGATATTTTAATCCCGTAGGTGCCCATGAAAGTGGGATAATTGGAGAAGACCCTAATGGTATTCCTAATAATTTAATGCCATTTGTAACGAAAGTAGCTAAAGGGGTCTTACCTAAGCTAAGTATATTTGGAAATGATTATGATACAGTCGATGGAACTGGGGTAAGAGATTATATTCATGTGGTAGACCTAGCCAAGGGGCACGTTCAGGCTATTGAGAATCTGGATACAGGAGTAAAAATTTATAATTTAGGGACTGGAAGCGGTACTTCGGTATTAGAATTAGTGAACTCATTTATAAATGAGAATAGTGTTAATGTTCCCTATGAGATAGTAGGCAGACGACCTGGTGATATCGCGATATGTTTTGCCGATACAAGTAAGATAAAACTAGAGTTAGGATGGAAGGCTGAATTGACTATCGAAGATATGGTTAGGGATGCATGGAAGTTTGAGCTACAAAACCAAGAAGATTAGGGGAATTAATCTGAAGAGGATGGACTGCGAGAGCAGGTATTATATGAAAAGCGGGGTCAGGCTTGAATAATTTACTTACAGCTATTATTTAATGAAACATTTGTAAAAAGGAAACCTTCGAATGAATTCGAAGCTACGGGTGGGAAATCGAAGTTAAAATGGGTGGAAATCAAAACTACGATTAATCCGTGTAGAGGCGAATTCATTCGCCGGAATCTTTTGTAATACCACTTAAACAAAAGGTCATCACTTCTCGCTTGTCTATCTTTTATAAAAGATAGACAAAAACATATTGCATAATCAATTATCCCACTATATTATTAACATAAGGAACAAATGTTTGGCAAAAAAGTGGGGGGCGAATAATCCGAATAAGATTGGATATAATTGGCTTATTAGTTCATATTTAGAATTAAATGAAGCGAAAAAATAAACTACAAGAAGGCAAGTAGCCAATTATATATTGAGGTATAACTTGATAGGCACATGGATCTAGATGGTATCCAAAATCTTTTTTATTTGTATTGTTTGGGTTAAGGGGGGGAGATAATTGCCGAAATCCAAAAAGATACGGGATTTAGTTTACGGCTTTATTGTTCTTGATGAGCAAGAATGCGCAGTGATAGATCATCCTGTATTTCAACGACTTAGACGAATAAAGCAACTATCTTTAACGGATATGGTTTACCCTGGGGCAAATCACACGCGATTTGAACACTCCATTGGGGTGATGCAAATGGCAACTGATATGTTCGACAGTATTGTTACTAAAAAAAAGCGTTTTTTAGAAAACGAACTTAATTTGGTCGATTCCGGAATACAAATATACCGGAAGATTGTTCGCTTGGCAGCATTGCTTCATGATATAGGGCATGCTCCTTTTTCCCATTCTGGTGAAGAGCTTATGCCATTATTGCCTAATACACATAATAAATATGTTGAGGGGCAGGAAAAAAGATATGAACATGAAGAATATAGTATTGTAATTATAAAAGAAGTATTTAGGGAAATTATTGAGAACCATTTTCTTAATGAAAACTATCGTATACAAGTAGATGATGTTACGGCTCTTTTGGGTGATACTACTGTTAGATTAAGAGCAGAAT
>DASRMZ010000299.1:0-2790 GCA_035647675.1 Thermoclostridium sp.
GCCTTGATGCCTTTAGTATACCTTCTATCTGTAGCAGCTCTGCAAGTATTTCATTGGAAATATCCGCATCTACACTTACAAATGATACTGCCTTTTCACCTCTTCTGTTA
The DNA here is from genome assembly GCA_035647675.1 of Thermoclostridium sp. GTDB lineage: Bacteria > Bacillota > Clostridia > DSM-8532 > DSM-8532 > Thermoclostridium. Next base: position 111 of record DASRMZ010000299.1, read on the forward strand.
CGGCTCCACTGCATAGCAGCAATATTGATACCGTTTTCACCCAACAATGTTCCAACCTTTCCGATGATGCCAGGAACATCCATGTTTTGAAGCACGATCACGTGGGGTGTTGGTTCAAAATCAAGCTTATATCCAAAGAAGTCTACTATTCGAATTACATCTTGTGCAAATACCGTTCCTGATACAGATTGTGATTTTTTTGCAGTAGTATACTTAATTGTAACAAGATTAGCATACTTTTCAAGATGTGTGCTCTTACTTTCAGTCAGCTTTACTCCCAACTCTTTAAGCTTTAATTCGGCATTGATGTAATTAACATCATAATCTCCAACACTATTTAAAAATCCTTTTATTGCAGAAAGTGTTATTGGTCTAGTTTCCATTTGAGCAACATCACCACTATATATTACTTCAATCTTTGTCACTCTGTCTCTTTCTGATTGATAATAGATGCTTGCCAATTTTTCTGCTAAGTCAATGTATGGCTTTAGCTGAGTTAAATCGCCCGAGATTGATGGCATATTAACAGCAGGTACAAGCTCATTATTTAGAACACCTTCAACTAATTCCGCAACACCTATGCTAACATTATAGTTTGCCTCCTTAGTGGATGCCCCTAAGTGTGGAGTAAAAACAACATTGTCCAGATCAAGAAGTGGATTTCGGTAATCTTGGTCTTCGGGCTTTTTAGTAAAGTTAGGTTCTACTTCCTGAACATCAAGTGCTGCTGCTGCTACATGTCCACTAGCAATTGCGTCGTACAGAGCCTTTTCATCAATCATTCCGCCTCTGGCAACATTTACAATCCTAACTCCCTTTTTGCATATATTAAGTTCCTTTTCTCCAATCAAACCAGTGTTTTGAGGGCTTTTGGGTATATGCAAGGTTATTAAATCTGACACTTTTAATAAATCCTCTAATGTTTCACAACGGCTAATTCTTAGCTGTCTAAACTTATCATCAGAGGCATAAGGATCGTATCCAACAAGCTTCATCCCAACTCCAAGGAGTTTTTTGGCAACAATAGAACCAATCCTTCCTAAACCAATAACACCGGCAACCTTACCGTCTAATTCTTCACCAATGAATTGATTTCTTCTAAAATCCTTATTTTTAGCTGCAAAATGAGCTTGAGGAATATTTCTAAATATTGAAAATGCCATTGCTACGCCCATTTCAGCAGCTGCCATAATATTGCCTTCAGGTGTATTTACAACAGCTATACCCCTTTTAGTACATTCTTCTACGTCGATATTATCAATACCATTTCCAGCTCTACCAGCTACCTTTAAGTTTTTTGCACGCTCAAGTACATCTTTTCTTACCTTTGTTGCGCTTCTAACTATAATAGCGTCATAGTTCTCTATTACCTCAAGCAACTCTTCATGAGATATACCAAATGGTGTATCAACCTCAAAGCCCTTACTCTTAAGATACTCTATTCCTTCTGGTGCCATTTTGTCTGTTACAATAATCTTTGCCAAAATTACCCCTCCTAAAAAAATAAGTCAAACTAAATGTTTGACCACTGAAATGTTATACTAGAATATGGAGTTTCAGCATGTGCCGAAGCCCTTATATACTCTGTCCTTTTGCCTGAGAGATACACCTTGTTAGGTTTGCCCCTTCGGCGCCATACTGGTCTCTCCAGAGGTCCGTCCGATTAAAGTCTTTTTACCTGAGAGATTTACCCCTTCGGTGTGCTTTACAGCAGCTCTCCTTTAATCATCATTCAGCATTATTCAGTTTTCCTCTAAGTTATTGTTTTAATTATATTACTTAAATATTAAAAGTCAAGAGTTTTTGTGTTAAATATTTGACAAACCTTTTTCATTTTATAACTTTTCATATGTATAGCTGTGCAATATAAGGAAGACATTAGCGCAATGCAGCTTGCCCATCCCGGGGGCATGCTGCGAGTGATTTGTTTCCTTTGCAGCAAAAGCACTAAATCTAATACAACGCCTTAAATTTCGCATGACTCTAAGTGAGTAGTCAAAGGCTCATGGGTCGCTGGCTATCACCCTTTTTGCAAGTGTCTCCTGTTTTTGTATCTTCTTGGTTTTTATCCTTACAAAATATTTCGTACACACCCATAATGGTCAAGAAAACAGCAAATATCCTTCTTAAGAAATCATTTGAAATTCTGACGGCAAGAAATGAACCTATTGATGCACCAATCAGTCCTCCAAATATTAGAGCTGCAAGCAAATCCTTTTTAATATGTTTATTTTTAATATGTATTATTAGCGCCGATATAGATGATGGCAGAAAATATAACAGATTAATGCCTTGTGCGGTTTTTTGTTCAATATCCATGAATAATACTAATGCTGGTATCAACAACGTTCCACCACCCATACCCATACCACTTACTGTTCCTGAAATGAAGCCAATAATAGATTCAAGCATAAATTCTCCTTTTGTATCCATCCATGTTTGCAGAAGACACTTACCTTTATGTATCATTTTGTGGTGTTACATTACAAAGACCTTTTATAGAATATCCTTGAGCCAAGAGCGGGATAAATACTTACCGGCACCAGAGATGAACTTGGTCTTTGGTAGCAAGACTCTCACTACTTTAGTTTCGGGGAGAATGTCAAAGCAGCATTCTAATACCTGCTATAACAAGAAATATTCCAAATAGTTTCTTCAGGAGCTTGGGTTTCAATTTATT
>DASRMZ010000300.1:0-4794 GCA_035647675.1 Thermoclostridium sp.
CAATGACTTAACTATGAGCGTTACTCTTCATGAAGAGCTTCCCGCAATCAAGCCTGATGAAAAGGTGTGCACCGATTACTTTGGAGAAAAGGATGATGGAACACGAGTGGCTGGACCTCTTAATGGAATGAAGAGAGGGACAGTGTTTTTCAATATCGACCCGAGAAAAATGTCTTCTTAGATACTAATGATTATTTAAAGTAAGAGGCTTGTCAGAAATTGTCCTGACAAGCCTTTTAATATTACGCTAAGTTATATGGGTAGATGTGATCCCACTGGCATTATATGTAGAATACCTACTTTGTGTACGATGCATACGTACTTGAGCCAGTATACATTCAACCTTAACCTTAGTTAGCTGCAGCCTTTGCTGCTTTCTTAGCGTCTAATTCGATAGAGAATACTTCTTTATCGTGTTTAACTAGCTCTTGGAATCCGAGACCATTCAACTGACCGGTCATTTGATCCCACATAGAATCAAACTCAGCTTGATCTTTAGCAAATATCATTCTCCAAGTATAGTCTTCTAAATCAGCTTCGCATTGGTTACGAACAACTGAAATATCAGGGGGATCACTTGGAAGAGTAATACTAACGTTCGGGCTAACCAGTAAAGCATTATTTTTTTCCATGTAATCAACTGGCTCAGGAGCACCAAACTTATCTGCCCAATCTCTCTTCATATCCGTCATTATAGATTCTTTATATGTACTCCAATATTGTGTGTTGTAAGGTTCGCCTGTTGCCGGATTGGTACTAATTGAAGCTACAATCCACTGATTAATTTTATTTAATCCATCATTGTATCCAGCACCGCCCCATTCTTCAGGAACAGGTAGGTTATCCATTAGTGCATTATCATTTTTAACGTAGTATCTTCCGTCTGCACGGACTTCATAGTTGAATCCCTCAATACCACAATGTTGATACATTACGGATTCATCACTTGCATACCAATTTAAGAATTTCATTATTCTTTCGTATTTCTCCCCATCAACACCGGAACCAACACCGAGGATACGACCGCTTCCGTAGTAGCTATCCGAGTCTGCATAATAGATTTGATCCTTAACAGGAACAAAAATAAACGCATTTCCGTTTGTAAGTCTTTCCTGTGAATTCCAGAAGCCTATCTGCCAGCTATACCAAAACAGATAAACTTGTCCATTTCCCATTTTAGCAACTGCCGAATCCCAATTTTGTGTTCCGGAATCTGGGTCTACAAGGCCTTTGCGATAGCCTTTGTTAAGGAAATTAGTAATTTTATAATATGAAGCATTCTTGTCGAGAATATCTGTAAAAGTATCATCTGGTTTTACAATAATAGATTGTTTGATTTTCTCGCCATACCAGGTTGTTAGCTGAACAACATTAGCTATACCCATCATACCATCGCCGCCATCCCAATCAGGCCATAGTGAGAAAGGATAAGCAGGATCGCCAGCATCGTTTGTAGGATGTGCTTCCTTCATTGCAGCAAGAACATCTAAAAGGTCATCAAGATTTTTCATTTCAGGATATCCCAGTTCGGAGTAAAGATCCCAACGTAGCTGTGGGCTTGAGTAAACAACATCCTGTGAGAAGGTTATGGGGGAGGTATTGGTCATCTCAACAGGGATACCATATGTTTTACCTGCATCATTACCCTCTAAGCTTTTGTTGAACACGTCAATCTGTGCTTTGTAATCCATTATATTAGGGCAATTCTTAATTTCATTTGTAATATCCCTAACTAGACCTGTTTCAACACAATCAGCGAAGATTGAACGTTCAAGAATTACAAGATCACCTAAATTACCAGCGCTTGCACGTGTCTGATAGATAGCATCGCCTGCTACCTGAGGTGCGATAATGTTGAGTTCAATGTTCACTGCGTCTTTTAATACCTTTGCAAACCAACCGCTTTGCACACCTTGATAGTTTGCAGCTACATTGAACATCTCAATTGTTATAGTTTTGTCAGAAGCTGTATCACTCGTAGCAGGTTGATCAGATGATGAGCTTGGTTTTGTAGTAGGCCCTTTGATTGGATCTGTACCAGAAGGTGTTGAGCATCCAATTAAAATTGTTGCGATCAAGAATGTCAATACTAATGTCGAAAGTAGTTTTTTTTGCTTCATAGAAATTTGCCTCCTTTGGAATTATTTAACAACCAAAAAGGAATTTGGTTTATTGTAAACTATTTATTTCTACCCCTTAACTGCTCCTATCATAATGCCCTTAATAAAAAACCTCTGGAAAAATGGATAGATGAGGACGATAGGGGTTACAACCACTATCGTTACAGTCATACGAATCGAGGTTGCTGTCTGTGCTGTAGCAAGGCTTGCTGCCAGACTTGCTGATGAAGAGCCACTATTAATTAGGGCCTTTAACGAACTTGCTTGAGTGATATATTGATACAGGATGAACTGTAGTGTATAAAGTTTGCTATCAGTTACCAGCAATAATGTATCCTGAAAGGAGTTCCACTGTTGAACTGCGGTAAATATTGCAACTGTAGCCAAAATGGGCTGAATAACAGGGAGTACGATCTTAAAAAAGAGCCGTAATGTCCCTGCGCCGTCAATCTCTGCAGCCTGCTGTAATTCTGAGGGGATGGATTCTACAAATGTTTTGCATAGAACAATATAAAAAGGTGCAACTGCAGTAGGGAAGATATATCCCCAGAAATTATTGGTAAGATTTAGATTACGCATTGTAATAAACCAAGGTATAATGCCCGCATTAAAATACATAGTGGCTACTACGAATCGATACCAAAACTTTCGTTTCCACAAAGTTTCTTGGGTAAACATAAATCCTAAAAAAGCTGCAGCAACTACAGTAAGAAGTGTCCCTATTAATGTTCTTGCAACTGAAACTTTCAGTGCGGTGAGTAATCCGGGGATTTTTATGACATCAGTATAATTTTTTAAATGAAATCCTTTAATCCAAACCAGCACTTTTCCTCTTTCACTTAGGTCGTTTGCACTGAGTGAATTAATAAAGATGTAATAAAATGGATATACGCAAACAAATGAGAAGAAAGTGTATATTATATATGAAATAATTTCTATTACTTTATCTTCCAGGCTTAATTTCTGCTTATTTTTTTTCTTTATGGCATGCTTCATATTCATCAATAGAGTCCTCCTGGCTAAATTTTGCGGTGTTACATATTTTAGGCTAAATAAAACCTTCACCTCGTACTAATTTAGAAAGACTATTGGTGCCAACTAGAAGAATAACACTGACTAAACTCTTTAGAATGCTGATTGCAACTGAAAGAGAATAGCCACCACCACCCATTGCTAGGTTATATACATATAAATCTAAAACCTGTATGTATTCTTTATTAAATGCATTTTGGAAAACATAAAATTGCTCCATTCCATTTGAAAGGAAGTTTGCAAGGTTTAACATTACTAAAACAAAATATGTAGGTAATAAACTAGGTAGAGTAATATTCCATATAATTTGTAATTTGGAGGCACCGTCTATTCTGGCGGCCTCATTCATCTCTTCATCAATACCACTTATAGCAGCAATATACATAATTGCAGCCCATCCAGCGTTTTTCCATGTGAGCCATAGCCACATTTTAAACCAGATGTGATTAGATGATTGTAAAAACATCCTTGGTGTATCAATAAGCCCTAAACCCGTTAATACAGAGTTAACTGCGCCTGTACTGTTTAATACGCTGTAAGCTATGGAATAAACCAGAACCCAGCTTATAAAATTTGGAAGAGTGGTGACTGTTTGTACAAACTTTCTATATCGTCTACTTCTGATCTCGTTTAGAAATATAGCGAATACCATAGGGAACCATGAAAACAAAGTACTAAGTCCACTAATTGCAAATGTATTTCTAAGAACATTTAGAAGTTGGGTGACCTTGGTAGGGGTGTTGACCATTGATATAAACCACTTGAACCCTACAAATCTGTCTGCACTTAATGGGAATGGAGGTTTATAATCGAAAAACGCATACACCCAGCCATAGAGTGGGTAATACGAAAAAATAGCTACGAGAGCTAGAAATGGTAGTATGTAAAGAAACTCACGGTATGATCTTAATTTCTTTTTATCTTTAAAAAAGTCCATAATTTGTGCCTCACTTAACTTAATTTGCTGTTGCAGCATTTTGCGATGTAATATATTTTGAGTACCGTATAATTGTACAGTTAATATTTTATAAAATTACATCACATATGTTTTTAGTAATATGGTGAGGAGCATTCATAATTACGATGCTGTTCATACCATCATTAGGGTAATGAATAATCCACATCCTGAAGTATTAGGTAAAACCTTTTACAATATACACAAAGTATACACGAACTTGTTATTACTTGTCAATTAAATTTCTAAAATAATTGTGCAATATGCACCGAGTTATTAATATTAAATGCTTGTCTTTGTAAACTATGTTGAATAACCGTGCCTAAAGCTTTAAAAAAATCGTTTTCAATGATATTTATCTCTATTACTATAAAACCTTTAGAATGTATTTCCTAAATCTTCTTTACAGAATCTCGAATCATAAGCTGGCATGGAATTTTAATGACATTTTGACTGATAGATTCATCACGATTGTTCTCCAAAATTTCCAATATCATTTTGGCAGATTCAGCACCGATTTTTTTAAATTGAATATCGTTAGTGGTCAAAGCAGGCCGTAAATATTCAGAAATTTCTTTATTGTCATAACCTACCAGCGATATATCGTTTCCTACATCTATTCCTTGTTCATAGAAATAGTTATAAACGCCTGCCGCCATAAGATCGTTCAAACAAAAAATTGCTGTG